>JBIJAP010000158.1:0-7688 GCA_044345715.1 Rubrivivax sp. | reverse complement strand
AGCAGCACGCCCACAATGGCCGCCAGGCCGGCGGCCAGCGGGATCACCACCCAGATCGGCGTGTGCAGGCCGTTGGGCAACATGCTGGCGATCCACGGGAAGGTCTCGAACAAATGCGGGCTGGCTAGCAGTGCGTACATGTAGGCGCCGACGGCGTAGAACGCGACGAAGCCCAGGTCCAGCAGGCCCGCATAGCCGACGACGATGTTCAGCCCCAGTGCCAGCAGCACATACAGCAGCGCCGTGGCGAGGATGCGGATCCAGAAGTTGCCCAGACCCACGGACTGCATCACCAGTGGCAGTGCGAGCAGCGCCAGCGCGCACAGCACGAACACCACGATCTTGGTCTGCATCGACTGCATCGCAGTTTCTCCTTCAGGCGCGGTCGGCGACGCGCTCGCCAAGCAGGCCTTGCGGCCTGAGCGTGAGCACGAGGATGAGCGCCACGAAGGCGAAGATGTCGGCGTAGTGGCTGCCGAGCACGCCACCCGTCAACGCGCCCAGGTAGCCCGCACCGAGCGCCTCGACCAGGCCGAGCAGCAGGCCGCCGACCACGGCCCCCGCCAGGTTGCCAATGCCGCCCAGCACCGCCGCCGTGAAGGCCTTCAGCCCCGGCAGGAAGCCCATCGTGTGCTGCACGGTGCCGTAATTGGCGGCCCACATGATGCCGGCCACGGCCGCCAGGATGGCGCCGATCACGAAGGTGGCCGAGATCACGAGGTCAGGCTTCACGCCCATCAGCGCGGCCACGCGCGGGTTCTCGGCCGTGGCGCGCATCGCTCGGCCGAGCTTGGTGCGGTTGACGATGTACATCAGCGTCGCCAGCACGATGGCCGTGACACCCAGGATGAGGATCTGCGTGACGGTGATGACGGGGCCACCCAGGCTGATGGGCTCGGCCGGCAGCAGCTGCGGGTAGGGCTTGGGGTTGGGCTTCCAGATGATCATCGCGATCGTCTGCAGCAACAGGCTCATGCCCATGGCCGTGATGAGTGGCGCCAGCCTGGGTGCGTTGCGCAAAGGTCGGTAGGCCAGCTTCTCGATGCTGAAGTTCAGCGCAGAACACACCACCACCGCGCACAGCAGCGAGATCGTCATCAGCGCCCAGCCGGGCAGGCCTGAGTCAACGAGCAGCGTCACGACCGTCCAGCTCGTCAGCGCGCCGAACATCAGCACCTCGCCGTGGGCGAAGTTGATCAGATTGATGATGCCGTACACCATCGTGTAGCCCAAGGCCACGAGGGCGTACATGCTGCCCAGCACCAGACCGTTGATGATCTGCTGGATGAAGGTTTCCATGTCGGGGAGTTCTCCGTTGACCGTCTGGCCATGCAAGAAGCTGGCCCAGCCGCAGGGCTGGGGCGGTCGGCGCGGATTCTAGGTGTCGGTTTCAGGGGCTTCGGCGGGGGGTTTCCCACCGGGCCGCAACACCGACGGCGCCTCGGTGTCGCGCCGGCGCAGCTCAGAGAGCTTCTCGCCGATGCGCAGCTCCAGCCCGCGTGGCACGGGCTCGTAGAAGCGGCGGCCCGCCAAGTGGGGCGGCAGGTAGGTCTCGCCCGCGGCATAGCCGTCGGCCTCGTCGTGCGCGTAGCGGTAGCCTGCGCCCACGCCCAGCGACTTCATCAATGCAGTCGGTGCATTGCGCAGATGCACGGGCACCGGATGGGTGCCATCGCGGCCCACCTGCTCGCGCAGCGTGTTCCAGGCCTTGTAGACGGCGTTGGACTTTGGCGCCACCGCGAGGTAGGCCGCGGCTTGCGCCAGCGCCAGCTCGCCTTCGGGCGAGCCCAGGCGCTCGAAGGCGGCCGCGGCGTCGAGCGTGAGCGCCAGTGCACGCGGGTCGGCCAGGCCGATGTCTTCGCTGGCCATGCGCACCAGGCGCCGCGCGGCATAACGCGGATCCATGCCGGCATCGAACATGCGCGCCAGCCAGTACATCGCGGCATCGGGGTCGGAGCCGCGCACGCTCTTGTGCAGCGCCGAGATCAGGTCGTAGAAGACGTCGCCGCCCTTGTCGCCACGGCGCAGCAGCTTGCCGAGTGCGGCCTCGAGCTGCACCGGCCCCAGCAGCGCCTGGCCCGGGTTGGCGGCGACGGCGCTCTCGTAGCCGTTCAGCAAGCGCCGGCCGTCACCATCGGCAAAGGCCACCAGCTGCGCGCGCGCCGCGTCGTCGAGCGCCGGGCCGGCGATGGTGCGGGCGCGGTCGAGCAGCTCGCCCAGCTCGGCTTCAGCCAGCGACTCGAGCACGAAGACGGCCGCACGCGACAGCAGCGCCGCGTTGACCTCGAAGCTCGGGTTCTCGGTCGTCGCACCGATGAAACTGAAGAGCCCGGCCTCCACGTGCGGCAGGAAGGCGTCCTGCTGCGACTTGTTGAAGCGGTGCACCTCGTCGACGAACAGCACCGTGGCGCGGCCCTGCCGGGCCAGCAACTGCGCCTGCTCTACCGCCTCGCGGATCTCCTTCACGCCCGACAGCACGGCCGAGAGCACGATGAAGTGCGCGCCGGTGGCGCCGGCCAGCAGGCGGGCCAGCGTCGTCTTGCCGACACCGGGCGGGCCCCAGAGGATCATCGACGGCAGCCGCGCGCCCTCGAAGGCCACGCGCAGCGGCTTGCCGGGGGCCAGCAGGTGGCGCTGGCCCACGACCTCGTCCAGCGTGCGCGGGCGCAGCCGCTCCGCCAGCGGCACGCTACCCTTGCCAGCCGTGCCGGCAGGCGCGGCCGCGGCGTCGTCGAACAAGCCTTCCTGCGCCATGCCGCGCGGCTGCGCCGCTATTGCTCGACGAGATCAGCACCCGCCGGCACGACGAAGCGAAAGCGCTCGGCCGGGATGGCGACGTTGGCCTCGAAACGCGTGAACTCCAGGCGCGAGCGCTGGCCGAAGCTGTCGAGCACCTCGATCACCGCGAGCTCGTTGCCACGAAAGCCGACACGCATCCACTGGAACGCGCCATCGCGGGCCTGCGGCGTAGCCTTCACCCAATCCAGTCCTTCGCCTGATGCTTCGGCGGCCAGGCTGAATGCCGGCTCCAGCGCACCACCGGCCAGCAGCGCCGCTGGCGTGGAGGCCAGGGCCTGCCCGAGCTTGCGCGAGCTGACCTGGTTGAGGTCGGGGTCGTGCATCCAGACCTTCTGGCCGTCGGACACCAGCGTCTGCTCGAAAGGCTTGCGGTAGAAGAACCTGAAGCGGTCGGGTCGCGCGAACGCGAACTCGCCGCTGCTGGTGCGCCGGCGCTTGCCATCGGCCGAGGTGACCACCTGCGTGAATTGCGCCTGGCCCGACTTGGTGTCGCGCACGAAGGCACGCAGGCGCTCGACGGCGTCCTGGGCCTGCGCCGGCATGGCCAGGGGCAGCAGGCCGGCGACGCCAAGTGCCAACACGGCGCGACGGGTCACGCGGGCATTCGTCATTCTTCCCTCTTGGGCACCAGGATGTCGCGGTTGCCGTTGTGGCCCATCGGCGAAACCAGGCCCGACTGCTCCATCTGCTCGAGCAGGCGCGCCGCGCGGTTGTAGCCGATGCGCAGGTGGCGCTGCACCAGCGAGATGCTGGCGCGCTTGTGCTGCAGCACCACGGCTACGGCCTGGTCGTACATCGAGTCGCCTTCGCCACCGCCGCTGGCGCCACCCCCGCCGAGTGCGGCATCGCCTTCGCCCTCGAGCACACCGCCTTCGAGGATGCCTTCGACGTAGTTCGGCTCGCCTTGCGTCTTGAGGTAGTCGACGACGCGGTGCACTTCATCATCGGACACGAAGGCGCCGTGCACGCGCGCCGGCAGCCCAGTGCCGCTGGCCATGTAGAGCATGTCGCCCATGCCCAGCAAGGCCTCGGCGCCCATCTGGTCGAGGATGGTGCGGCTGTCGATCTTGCTGCTGACCTGGAAGCTGATGCGCGTGGGGATGTTGGCCTTGATGAGGCCGGTGATCACGTCGACGCTGGGCCGTTGCGTGGCCAGGATGAGGTGCATACCCGAGGCGCGGGCCTTCTGCGCCAGCCGCGCGATGAGCTCCTCGATCTTCTTTCCGACGACCATCATGAGGTCAGCCAACTCGTCGATCACTACCACCACGTGCGGCAGCCGCTCCAGCGGCTCGGGCGCGTCGGGCGTCAGGCTGAAGGGGTTGCCGAGCTTCTCGCCGCGCTCGGCCGCCTCGGCGATCTTCTTGTTGTAGCCGCCCAGGTTACGCACGCCGAGCTTGCTCATCAGCTTGTAGCGACGCTCCATCTCGCCCACGCACCAGTTCAGCGCATTGGCGGCCTGCTTCATGTCCGTCACCACCGGCGCCAGCAGGTGCGGGATGCCTTCGTAGACGCTCATCTCGAGCATCTTCGGGTCGATGAGGATCAGCCGCACGTCGCGCGCCTCGGCCTTGTAGAGCAGGCTCAGGATCATCGCGTTGATGCCCACGCTCTTGCCCGAGCCAGTGGTGCCGGCCACCAGGCAGTGCGGCATCTTGGCCAGGTCGGCCACGACCGGGTGGCCGATGATGTCCTTGCCCAGGCCCATGGTCAGCATCGAGGCGCTGGTGTTGTAGACCTCGCTGCCGAGGATCTCCGACAGGCGGATGGTCTGGCGGCGCGCGTTGGGCAGCTCCAGCGCCATGTAGTTCTTGCCCGGAATCACCTCGACGACGCGGATGCTCACGAGGCTCAAGCTGCGCGCCAGATCACGCGCGAGGTTGACGATCTGCGCGCCCTTCACGCCGGTGGCCGGCTCGATCTCGTAGCGCGTGATCACCGGGCCGGGGCTCGCAGCCACCACGCGCACCTCGACGCCGAAGTCCTTGAGCTTCTTCTCGATGAGCCGGCTGGTCATCTCCAGTGACTCGGGCGTCACCGTCTCCTGACGGCCGCCGATAGCGTCAAGCAGGTCGACCTGCGGCAGCTTGGTGTCGGCCAGTTCGGCGAACAGTGGCTGCTGGCGCTCCTTGGCGACACGGGCCGAAGGGGCCAGGGGCGCTGCCGGCGGCGTGACGACGAGCGGCGGGTGTTCGTCGACCAGCACACGCTCCTCCACGATCACGTGCTCGCGGTCGCGCGCCGCCAGTTCGCCCAGGCGCAGGTCTTCCTGGCGCTCGCGCGTCTCGGCGCGGCGTTCACGAAGGCGGTCGATGCGCTCGCCCAGCGCCTCGGCCACGCCCAGCCACGAAAAGCGCAGCGCCAGCGCCAAGCCCGCCACGAGTGCCGCGATCCACAGCACGCCCGAGCCGGCAAAACCCAGCCACTGCATCGACAGCGGCCCGAGCCACCAGCCGAGCACGCCGCCGGCATGGCCCGGCAGCGCGGCCTCGACGCGGTACAGCCGGGTCCACTCCAGCGCGCAGCTCGCGGCCAGCAGCAGCGCCAGGCCCACCAACACCCGGGCTCGGGCCGCCGGGGCGGGGGCGGCTTCGTCACGCAAGGTGCGAGCCAAGGCGCCCAGCCAGGCGCGCAGGGCCACCGGCACCAGCCACCACGCCGACCAGCCGAACAGGAACAGCGCGAGGTCCGCCGCCCGCGCCCCAAGCAGGCCCACGGCATTGCGCACCGGCTCGCCGATGCCCGAGGTGGAAAACGCAGGGTCGCCGGCGTGGCGTGTGATCAGGGCCAGCGCAAACAGCAACCAAGCCAGCGCGCCCAGCACGAGCCAGGCCTTGCGGCGCCAAGGGGCGGCGGCCGCATCACCGGCGGGCTGGCCCGGCGCGGCGCCGAGATCGCCTTGCAGCGAACCGAGAGGAAAACTCATGCAGCGGATTCTGGCCGATGCGGCCGCGCATCCGGCACGGCCAGGCTCAATCGTTCGTCAAGCGCTCCTTGATGATCACCGAGCCGTTCTCCTGCGTCTCGATGACACCGCGCTCCTCGAGATCCTTCATCACCCGGCTGACCATCTCGCGCGAGGCGCCCACCACCTTGGCCATGTCCTGGCGGCTGACCTTGTTGCGAATGATCTTGACCTCGTCGACCTCTTCGGCCATGTCGAGCAGCGTGCGCGCCACGCGGCCGTACACATCGAGCAGCGCCAGGCTTTCGATCTGCCGGTCGGCGTTGCGCAGCCGCTTCACCAGGCCGCGCAGCACGCCGTAGGCCAGCGTGCTGTTCTCGGGCAGGCAACGCGCGAAGTCGGCGCGGGCCAGCACCAGCATGTCGGTCTGGATCTCGGCGCGCACGGTGGCGCTGTGGGGCTCGTTGTCGATGAGGCTCATCTCGCCGACGTAGTCGCCCGACTCGAGCACCGCGAGGATGACCTCGCGGCCGCGAGTATCGGACGTGAGCACGCGAGCGCGGCCGTTGAGCAGGATGAACAGCGCGTTGCTCTTGCGCCCTTGCTCGACGACGAGTTCGCCACGTCGGAAGCGCCGCTTCACGACGCTGTCGGCGATGGCCTGAGCCTGGTCGGCGGTCAGCATCGAGAACAGCGGAACGCGGCGGATCAGGTCCAGGTTGGACAGCATCGACATGCAGGTGCTCCTCTTGTTTTGGCAGACCGCACTGCCGGTGCACGGTCTGCAAGAATCGGGCGAGACTACCGCGCTATTGTGCCCATAGCAGGGCTTGCACCCACCGGTGGGGCCCCGACCTCATCATCTCGGCGTCGTCGATCCGCTACGGCCGCCTCTTTCGCTGAACCTCCGCACCATGTCCACTGCCCCGCTCCACGCCCGCGTCCTCATCCTCGGCTCCGGCCCCGCCGGCTACACCGCCGCCATCTATGCCGCCCGGGCCAACCTGAACCCGGTGCTGGTGACGGGCATCGCCCAGGGCGGCCAGCTGATGACGACGACCGAGGTCGACAACTGGCCGGCCGACGTGCACGGCGTGCAGGGGCCCGACTTGATGCAGCGCTTTCTCGAGCACGCCGAACGCTTCAACACGAAGCTGGTGTTCGACCATGTCAACGAAGTCGATCTGCGCGAGCGGCCGTTCAAGCTCAAGGGCGACAGCGGCAGCTACACCTGCGACACGCTGATCATCGCCACGGGCGCCAGCGCCAAGTACCTGGGCCTGCCCAGCGAGCAGGCGTTCATGGGCAAGGGCGTCAGCGGCTGCGCCACCTGCGACGGCTTCTTCTACCGCGGCGACACGGTCTGCGTGGTCGGCGGCGGCAACACGGCGGTCGAGGAGGCGCTGTACCTGTCGAACATCGCCGAGAAGGTGCACCTGGTGCACCGCCGTGACAAGTTCCGCGCCGAGGCCATCATGGTCGACAAGGTCATGGCCAAGGTCGCCACCGGCAAGATCGAGCTGCACCTGTGGCACACGCTCGACGAGGTGCTGGGTGACGACACCGGCGTCACCGGCGTGCGCCTGAAGAGCACCCAGGGCGGCGGCAGCAAAAACCTGGCGCTGAAGGGCTGCTTCATCGCCATTGGCCACCAGCCCAACACCGACATCTTCAGGGGCCAGCTGGAGATGAAGGACGGCTACATCGTCACCCGCACCGGCCTGGAGGGCATGGCCACGATGACCAGCGTGCCCGGTGTGTTTGCCGCTGGCGACGTGCAGGACCACATCTACCGCCAGGCCATCACCTCGGCCGGCACCGGCTGCATGGCGGCGCTGGACGCGCAGCGCTTCCTCGAGCAGGACTGAGCGGCCCACGCGTCCAGGACCAAGCCTCGGGCTATACTCGCAGGCTTTGCCGCATTTTGACGAGCGCGGCACAGGGAACCGCCACCTGATCCTTGGCGAGGTCAAGCCGCAACACA
>JBIJAP010000157.1:0-7703 GCA_044345715.1 Rubrivivax sp. | reverse complement strand
CTGCTCACCAACCGCGTGCCGCGCCACGCGCTGACGCATTTCATGGGCTGGTTCAGCGGCCTGCGCCAGCCCTGGCTCGTGAAGTGCTCGGTGGCGGTGTGGCGCCTGTTCACCGACCTCGACCTCACCGAGGCCAAGAAGACGCGCTTCAACAGCCTGCACGAGGTGTTCACGCGCGAGCTGAAGGACGGCGCACGCCCCATCGACACCCGGGCCGAGGTGCTGGCCAGCCCTTGCGACGCCATCGTCGGCGCCTGCGGCAGCGTGCAGCAGGGCCAGGTGCTGCAGGCCAAGGGCATGCCGTACCCGCTGCACGAGCTGCTCGGTAGCGCCGCCGAGGCCGCGGCCTGGGAGGGTGGCAGCTACCTCACGCTGCGCCTGACCTCGTCGATGTACCACCGCTTCCACGCGCCGGCCGACGCCGTGATCGAGCATGTGCGCTACATCAGCGGCGACACCTGGAACGTGAATCCGATTGCCCTGAAGCGCGTCGAGCGGCTGTTCTGCCGCAATGAGCGCGCGGTGCTGAAGATGCGGCTGGGGGGTGGCGCTGAAGGCCACCGGCTGGCGCTGGTGCCGGTGGCGGCCATCCTGGTAGCCAGCCTTCGGCTGCACTTCCTGAACCTGAGGCTGCACCTGCGCTACGGCGGGCCTTCGGAGCTGCCCTGCCACGCACTGGTGAACAAGGGCGAGGAGCTGGGCTGGTTCGAACACGGCTCCACGATCATCGTCTTCGCGCCCCCGGGCTTTGCGCTGGCCGACGGCGTGGAACCGGGTGTGCGTGTGCGCATGGGCCAGGCGCTGATGAGGCTGCCGGCATGACAGCCGTCGACCTGGTGTGGTTCAACGCCGGCGGCGGCCACCGCGCGGCGGCGCTGGCGCTGGAGCAGGTGATGCGCGAGCAAGGCCGCCCGTGGACAGTGCGGCGCGTCAACCTCACCGAGGTGCTCGATCCCACCGCGCTGTTCCGCCGCACGCTCGGCTTCGAGCCCGAAGACCTCTACAACAAGCGCCTGGCCAGCGGCTTCACGCTCGGCTTGGCGCAGGAGCTGAAGCTGCTGCAAGCCGGCATCCGCCTGGCGCACCACACCCTGGTGCAACGCCTGGCTGCGCACTGGCGCCGCACCGCACCCGACCTCGTGGTGTCGCTGGTGCCCAACTTCAACCGCGCGCTCCACGACAGCCTGGCGCAGGCCCGCCCAGGCGTGCCCTTTGTGACGGTGATGACGGACATGGCCGATCACCCCCCGGCCTTCTGGATGGAGCCCACGGTGGCGCAGCACCTGGTGTGCGGCACCGAGCACGCGGCAAAGCAGGCGCTGGCCGCTGGCGTGCCGCCGCGGCGCGTGCACCGTGCCAGCGGCATGGTGCTGCGGCCCGAGTTCCACGCCGTGCCGCTGGGCGACCGAAGCACGGATCGAGTCGCCGAACGCGCGATGGTCGGCCTCGATGCCCACACGCCCACCGGCCTGGTGCTCTTTGGCGGCACGGGCTCGCACGTGATGACACGCATTGCCCGCGACCTGCCCGACACGCCGCTGGTGCTGATGTGCGGCCGCAACGAGGCGCTGGCTGCCGCCCTGCGGGCACAGCCGGCGCGCGCCCCGCGCGTGGTGGTGGGGTTCACCGCCGAGGTGGCGCGCTGGATGCGGCGCTGCGACTTCTTCATCGGCAAGCCCGGCCCGGGCTCGTTGAGCGAGGCGGTGTCGCAGGGCCTGCCCGTCATCACCACGCGCAACGCTTGGACGATGCCGCAGGAACGCTGGAACACCGAGTGGGTGCAGCAGCACGGCCTGGGCCTGGTGCTGCGGCGCTTTGCCGATGTGAACGAGGCCGTGCCGCGCCTGCTGGCCGAACTGCCCGCCTATCGCGAGCGGGTGCGGGCGCAGCGCAACGCAGCCGTCTTCGAAGTGCCGCAGATCCTGGAGCGCATCCTGCGCGAAGCCACGAGCCCCCCTGCGCCGGTGGCTGCGTCATGCACCTGACGCAGGCGCGTCACGCCAGCGTCGTGGGCAGGGCTCAGCATGCCCGCATGCGCCGTGATGACATTGCCGCCCTCGCCGCCCAGCCCGTGCCACCTGCACCGGACGACGAGCCCGGCGACCGCGGCGAACGGATCTCGGTGCGCACCGCGTGGATCTCCGACGTGCACCTGGGCACGCCCGGCTGCCAGGCCACCGCGCTGCTGGACTTTCTGCGCACCGTGGAATGCGAGACGCTGTACCTGGTGGGCGACATCATCGACGGCTGGCAGCTGCGGCGCAGCTGGTACTGGCCGCAGGCGCATAACGACGTCGTGCAGAAGCTGCTGCGCAAGGCGCGCAAAGGCACGCGAGTGGTGTTCGTGCCCGGCAACCACGACGAGTTCGCGCGCAAGTACCTGAACCACAACTTCGGCGGCGTCGATGTCGTCGAAGAGGCCATCCACGAGCTGGCCGATGGCCGCAAGCTCTGGGTGACACACGGCGACTACTTCGACGGCGTGATCCAGTGCGCCAAGTGGCTGGCCTACGTGGGCGATTCGGCCTATGAATTGACGCTGCGCCTGAATCACCACTTCAACTCGCTGCGCGCGCGCCTGGGCCTGCCGTACTGGAGCCTGAGCAAGTACCTCAAGCTCAAGGTCAAGCGCGCCGTCAGCTTCATCGGCGACTTCGAGGTCGCGGTGGCGCGCGCCGCGCGCGAGCGCGGAGCCGACGGCGTGGTGTGCGGGCACATCCACCACGCCGAGATGCGCACGATCGACGGCGTGCTGTACTGCAACGACGGCGACTGGGTCGAGAGCCTGACCGCGCTGGTCGAGCACGCCGACGGGCGGCTGGAGATCCTGGACTGGGCGGCCCGTGCCCGCGCGGCAGCGGCCGTGCCCGCGCAAGCCGCGGTGGCCGTGGCCCCTGCCGCCTGAAGCTGCCCCGCCACGAGCCGCCGGGAACGGCGGCAGTGTTGGGCGCTGGCGACACCGGCCGGCCGCGCCCCCACACCCTAATCCAGGGTGTCGTCGCCGCTGGGGCTGTCCTGGTACAACCGCACAGTTTCCGGGAGCGTCGCCGGTTACCGCAGCCCCTCGACGCGAGCCCCTGGGGCCGACTTCATAAGCCAGGAGGTGATTAACTTGCCGCTCTCCCATGTTCGTGCCGTCCTCACCCGTCGCGGGGCGCCAACCCTGCTGGCCACATGGGTCGCCTGCGCATCCACCGCCGCCTGGGCCCAGGGGCAGGCCCCGCAGAAGGGGTCGTTGCAGGTCTCCCTGTGGGCCGCCAGTTGCATGGCCTGCCATGGCGCGGAAGGCCTGGCCGAGGGCACGGGCCTTTCACTCAGGGGCCGTCCTGCCGATGAGCTGCTGTCCCGCCTGCTCGACTTCAAGTACGGGCGTCGCCAGGCCACCGTGATGCACCAGCATGCCAAGGGCTACAAGGACGAGGAACTGCGCCTCATCGCAGAGTACTTCGCGAACCTGAAACGCTAGGAGGCTGGCCATGAATCGACGTTCTCTCATGCGATCGGGGCTGGCGCTCGGGCTGGCCTCCTCGGTCGGCTCCTTCGCCAGGGCCTCGACCGCCAGCCCGTCTGTCGTGGTCGTCGGTGGCGGCTTCGCGGGGGCCACGTTCATCCGCTACCTGCGCCGCTGGCTGCCGTCGGCGAAGATCACGCTGATCGAGCCGTCGAGCAGCTTCATCATGTGCCCGCTGAGCAACCGCGTGCTCACTGGCGGGCTCCCGATCAAAACCCTCACTCAGCCGTACCGGGGCTTCGTGGCGCGACAGGACGTGCGGTGGGTCAACGCCGCCGCCACCGACATCGACACCGACCGGCGCGAGGTCGTCGCCGGCGGGGAACGCGTGAGCTACGACCGCCTGGTCGTGGCTCCGGGCGTGGAGTTCGTCTACGACTCGCTGCAGGGCCTGCAGACGCCGCAGCAGCAGTTCATGGTCCCGCACGCCTGGAAGGCCGGGGAACAGACGATCCGCCTGCGCAACATGCTCCATGCCATGCCCGACAACGGGGTGGTGGCGATGCACATCCCGAAGGTTCCGTACCGCTGCCCGCCGGGGCCCTACGAGCGGGCCAGCCTGATCGCGAGCTACCTCGAGCTCAGCAAGCCCAAGGCCAAGCTGCTGGTGTTCGACTCCAACCCCGAGGTCCAGTCCAAGAAGGGGCTCTTCGAGTCGGTCTGGAAGCAGCGCTACTCCAAACACATCCAGTACGTGCCCGATGCGGAGTTGACGTCGGTGGACACGAACTCCAGGACGTTGGAGTTCGCCATGCAGGGCCGCGTGAAGGCCGACGTCATCAACGTCATTCCACCGCAGCGCGCCGGGGCGTTCGCGCGCGGCGCGGGCCTGGCCAACGTGCGCGATCGCTGGTGCGGCGTGGACTTCCTGACATACGAGTCCACGGCCCGCAAGGGCATCCACGTCCTGGGCGACTCGACCATGGCCGCGCCGTCGATGCCGAAGTCCGGCCACATGGCCAACCAGCATGCCAAGGTCTGCGCCGCCGCCATCGCCTCGGAGTACTCGGGCCTGCCCATCCCGGACAACCCGATCCTTGCGAACACCTGCTACAGCTTCGTGTCGCAGAGAGAGGTCATCCACGTGGCGCATGTCTTCCGCTACGACGCCGAGAAGAAGACCATGGTGCAGCCGCCCGGCTCCGGCGGGCTGTCCGACGCTCCCTCCACGGTGGAGGCGATCTGGGCCATGGCCTGGGCCACGAACATCCTGAACGACACGCTGGGGTCCTAGCCAGGAGCTTGGGAGCGTTTCCCGGGCGCGGCGGTGTTCAGGAGTTGAGCGGCGGCCCGAGCACGTGCTCGGCCACGTACGACAGGATCAGGTTGGTGGAGATCGGCGCCACCTGGTACAGCCTCGTCTCGCGGAACTTGCGCTCCACGTCGAACTCGCAGGCGAAGCCGAAGCCGCCGAGGAACTGGACTGCCGCGTTGGCGGCCTCCCAGCGCATCAGGTCGGCGGCCTCGCACTCGACGTGGGCCTCGGCGATGGGGAACTGCACGCCCAGGTACCGGCCGATGGGTCGGCCGAAACCCACGCGCTCCTTGGCGTAGACCACCACGCGGTCGATGAACCAGCGGCCGTCGCCCATGCACTCGGCCGCGATCAGCGTGCGCTCGGCGTTCAGGCCATCGAGGATGTAGCCGAAGCCCTGGCCCTCCTCGCCGACGAGCTTGTCGTGCGGGATCTCCGGGCCCTGGCTCTTCTTCGCCACCTGCGCCAGCGGCGTGGTGCGGGCCAGCAGCACCATGAGGTCGGAGTGCTGGACGCGGCTGATCCAGACCTTCTGGCCGTTGACGACCCAGCGGTCGCCGCGGCCCCCTTGGGTACGGACGGCCGTGGTCCTGAGCTGCGTCGTGTCGGTGCCGGTACCGGGCTCGGTGACGCTCCTGCTCTGCAGCCGCAGTTCCCCGCGCGCGATGGCCGGCGCCGGCGTTGCCGCCGCTGCGCTTGATCTCCTCCAGGATCACGCTGGTCTCGGCCAGCCCGAGGCCGGAGCCGCCGTACGCCTGCGGGATCAGCGCCGCCAGCCAGCCGGCCCGCGTGAGGGCGTCCACGAAGGCCTCGGGGTGGCCACGATGGCGGGGTGGTCAGGGGCGATGGGCGTCTCAGCGCAGCGCAGCGCGGCATCTTGCCACCGCGCACTGGCGCGGCCACCGGCTCGCGCCAAGCCTGCCTAGACTCGGGGCCACCACCGACCAGGAGACCCGAGATGACGATCCGCGCCGCCGTGCTCGAGACCATGGGCCTGCCCGCCCCGTATGCCGAGAGCCGGCCGTTGAAGATCCGCGACATCGAGCTCGACGATCCCGGCCCTGGCGAGGTGCGGGTGCGCGTGCTGGCGGCCGGGCTATGCCACAGCGACCTGTCGGTGATCAACGGCGACCGGCCGCGGCCGCTGCCGATGGTCATCGGCCACGAATCGGCCGGCGAGGTGCTGCAGCTCGGCCCTGGCGTGCACGACCTGGCGGTGGGAGACCGCGTGGTCATGGTCTTCATGCCCAGCTGCGGCGGCTGCCTGCCCTGCCAGGAAGGCCGGCCCTCGCTGTGCGAGCCCGGCGCGGCCAGCAATGGCGCCGGCACTTTGCTGGGCGGCACGCGGCGGCTGCGCCTGAACGGGCAGCCGCTGAACCACCACGTCGGCGTGAGCTGCTTCGCCGAAGAGTGCGTGGTGTCGCGGCGCTCGTGCGTGCGCGTGGACGCATCGCTGTCGCCCGCCGAGGCGGCGCTGTTCGGCTGCGCGGTGCTCACCGGAGCCGGCGCGGTGTTCAACACGGCGCGGCTGCCGGCGGGCAGCACGGCCGCGGTCGTCGGACTTGGCGGCGTGGGCTTCTCGGCGCTGTTGGCGGCGGTGGCCAGCGGCGCGCGCGAGGTGGTGGCCTTGGATCTGTCGGACGACAAGCTGGCGCTGGCCCGCGAATTAGGTGCCACGCTCACCGTGAACGCCCGCGAGCCCGATGCCGCGGCGCAGGTGCGCTCGGCCACGAACGGTGGCGTCGACTACTCCTTCGAGATGGCCGGCGCCATCGCCGCCATGGAACTGGCCTGGGCCGTCACGCGGCGCGGCGGCAGCACCATCAGCTCGGGCCTGCCCCACCCGGACCGGCGCTTCGCGCTGCCGCCCGTGCAGATGGTGGCCGAAGAGCGCACGTTGCGCGGCAGCTACCTCGGCTCGGGCGTGCCGGCGCGCGACCTGCCGCGCTACATCGAGATGTACCGCCGCGGCAAGCTGCCGGTGCACCGGCTGATGGGCGAGCAGCTCGCGCTCGACGACATCAACCGCGGCCTCGACCGCCTGGCCACGGGGCAGGCGATGCGTGACGTTGTGCTGCTGTAGTGCCTGGGCCCGTTGGGCCGCCGACAGGCAAGCGTTGCGCGGGCACGATGCCGGCACCGGGGTTTCGAGGGAACGCTTCGCGGCATCGGGTATCGGCCCGGGATGGTCAGAAGCGGTACGCGAGGGCCAGGCTCGGGCCGCCGGCCGACGACCGCGGCGACGTCCTTTCGTACCCGGTGAGGTCGGCGCGCAGCGACAGTCCGTTGTCGAATCCGTACTGCAGGCCCACGCCCCACATCAGGCCGCTGCCGCGGCCCGAGATGGCGACGGGGGGCTGGCCGACCGGCGTCGAGGCCCGCACTGAAGTGCGCGCCACGCCAAGCCGCGCGAACGCGCCGAAGCGGCCTGGGTTCCAAAGGTCCAGCTTCGCCGCGAGGTAGGCTCCTTGGCCGGCTGCCGTGAGCTCCGAACTGCCTGAGGGCAGCTTGTAGGTCACGCGGTGACTGCCGATGCGGAACAGACCCAGTTCGGCATGCACCGGCATGCCATCGCCCACCGGCAACGCGCCGAGGCGCAGGCCCGCGAACAGGCTGCCGCCAGCGCGAATCGACGTGCTGCGGCTGGTGTCGATCGTGTCCAGACCCTCGGGCTGGATGAGGCCTGCACCGACCGAGGCGCCGGCGTAGAAGTCGCGCGGGGGCGCCGAGTTGGCGGCAGTGGTGCACATTGCAAGCGTGCATAGGATGGCGATGGAGTCTCGGCGTTGCTGCTTCATGATGACCTCGATGGACGCGTGGGTGGGACAAGACGGGGTGGAGAAGGGCTTGTCAGGCTCGGCTGCGCAAACTGCTAGCGGAACACCTGCGCGGCGCGGACCAGGCAGGTGTCGTAGGCGGTGTCGTGGCCCTGCCCCG
>JBIJAP010000156.1:0-7757 GCA_044345715.1 Rubrivivax sp. | reverse complement strand
AGGGGTCGGCCGGCAGCTTGTCGAGGTAGGGCTTCCAGTTCGGCGGTACCACCCCGGCCGTGGGACGCGCGACCAGGGCGCCGAGGCCCTGCTCGGTGCTCGGGTAGCGCTGGTTGTCGAGCCGGTAGCGCTTGAGCGCCTGCACCAGCGTGTTGATGTCGGTGCGGGCGGCGGTGCCGCGGGCGTCGTCGAGGCTCGAGAACAGGTTGGGCACGATCAGCGCGCCCAGCACGCCGATGATGACCAGCACCACCAGCAGCTCGATCAGCGTGAAACCGCGAACCCGCCCTCGCCGCAGGGCAATCGTGGGGCGGCCTGCGGCGGCGGCACCGCGGATCGACGAACGGGCAGGCAGGGCGATCAACATGGAGGGAGGGCGCGGCAAGGCGTCGGCACAGAAGTGCGGCGCATGATAATCGGCGCATGTCGGCACGCTTGATGACGCTGGTGGTCTGGGCCCTCGCCGCGGCAGCTGCCGTGGCCTGGGGCCTGAAGTTGTTCGTCAGCCCAACACCCGTGCCGGCGGGTGCGCAAGTGGCCGACACGACGCCGATGCTGCAGGCCGATCTGACCCGCCTGCTCGGCGCCAACCCCCCGCCGCCCGTGACGGCGGCCGAAGAGGCCGCGCCACCGCCGGATGCCCGCTTCACGCTGCTCGGCGTGGTCGCGCCACGCCAGGGAGCCGCCACGCGCAGCGGCTCTCGCGAGGGCGTGGCGCTGATCGCCATCGACGGCCAGACGCCGCGCGCCTACCGCGTGGGCGCACGCATCGACGGCGACACCGTGCTGCAGTCCGTGCACGCCCGCGGTGCCGAGCTCGGGCCGCGCGGCGGGCCGGCGCGGGTGGCACTCGAACTGCCGCCGCCGGCGCCTGCCGCCACCAGCACCTTGCCCGGCCTGGACATCGAGGCCGCACCGGCCGCACCGGCCGCGCGAATGCCGGCGCCGCCGTTCGCCAGGCCCGGCGGCGTGCGCCAGCCCGGCAACCCCAACCCGCAAGACCCGCCCTCAGCGCCGGCGCAGCCGGACGGCATGCCACAGCGCGGGCAGAGCCCGAACGCCACCTTGATGTGAGGTTTGCAGGCCGGCCGCGCGGGGCGGCGCAGGCCCTGTCCGCCTGGTTTTTCGCCAGGCGTTTGGCCTAATACAGCGCCGGCCCGAAGGGCGACGGCATGGGCTCGGGTTCCAGCTCGAGGAAGGGCTCGGCCAAGCCGCCCGGCAGCGGCGGGTCGGCGTCTTCGCCATCGACCAGCTCGCTGAGCAGGGCCGCGGCGCTGTTGAGCAGCGGCCAGGCCAGCGTGGAGCCGGTGCCGTCGGTGCTTTCCATGCCCGGCTCAAGCAGCGCTGAAGCGCGGAACAGGTTCAGCGCCTGGTCGAGGCCGCGGTGGCTGTGGCTGCGGCTGAACACGCAGTAGTCGGTGACCGGCGGCGCGATGCGCGAGGCCACCATCAGCGCCGCGCAAGCCGGCGCGCCGTCGATGATGAGCAGGTGGCGCTTGCCAGCCGCCATCAGGATGACACCCACCATCACCGCAATCTCGAAGCCGCCGAACGCGGCGAGCACGTCGATCGGCTCTGTCGCCGCGCGGTGCCGCGCCTTCGCCTGCTTGACCAGGCTCATCATGCGCGTCAGGCGGCCCGTCTCCATGTGCGGCCCCGAGACGACAAGGTCGCGCACGGAACTGCGCGTCAGGCGCGACAGCACCAGCGCCGCGCTCTCGTGCGAGCCCACGCCGACGCCGGCCAGCACCGTGACGTTGCCGCGGAGCTTGTCGCCGATCTCCATACCCGCGCGCATGCCGGCGTGGGCCTGCTCCAGCGTCATGGCCAGCGCGGTGCGCGTGTTGCGCGTGCCGTGGGCGATCTTGCGCATCAGCAGCCGGTCGTCCGGCGGCAGGCTGTGCGCCATGCCGCAGTCGACCACCGTGACCGTCATGTTCTGGGCGCGGGCGAAAAGGGTGAGCGGCAGCTGGTTCGAGAGGGCCAGCTGAACAGATTCGTGCGTGGGGCGCGCAGCGGGGTCGCAGACGCCGTCGACCGCCAGGCCATGGTCGGACGCAAACACCAGCAGCTGCGGATCGTGCAGCACCGGCTTCAGCGTGTTCTGCATCAGGCCCAGTCGGATGGCCAGCGGCTCGAGCTCGCCGAGGCTGCCGCCCACCTCTTTGCGACGCGAGAGCTTCTCGCGCAGGGCTTTTTCGAGCAGGGGACTCGAGGTGGGGGTGACGAGGGAGCGGCTGCCGACCATGGCCTGAGAGTTTAGTGAGGCGCCGCTCAGCGCAGAAACAAACCGTAGACGGGATTGCGGGTCTCTTCCGAAAACGGGTAGGCCAGCGTGCGCAGGAAGCCGTCGAAAGCGGCCTCGTCACCCGCCGGCACCTGGATGCCCACCAGGATGCGGCCGTAGTCGGCACCCTGGTTGCGGTAGTGGAACAGGCTGATGTTCCAGCCCGGGTGCATGGCCTCCAGGAATCGCATCAGCGCGCCCGGCCGCTCGGGGAACTGGAAGCGGAACAGCCGCTCATGGCGCGCCAGTTCGCTGCGGCCGCCGACCATGTGGCGCACATGCTCCTTGGCGAGTTCGTCGTCGGTGAGGTCCACCGTGGCAAAGCCCTGCTTCTGGAACTGCCGCGCGATGCGCCCAGCCTCGTCGCGCTTGTGGATGGCCAGGCCGACGAAGACATGCGCCACGCGCTCGTCGGAGATCCGGTAGTTGAACTCCGTCACCGCGCGCGGGCCCACCAGGGCGCAGAAGCGGCGGAACGAGCCGCGCTCCTCGGGAATGGTGACGGCGAACAAGGCCTCGCGCTGCTCACCGAACTCGGCGCGCTCGGCGACGAAGCGAAGGCGGTCGAAGTTCATGTTCGCGCCGCAGGTGATGGCCACGAAGCTGCGGCCGCGGCACTTCTCGCGCTCCACGTAAGCCTTGATGGCCGCCACGCCCAGGGCGCCGGCGGGCTCGAGGATGCTGCGCGTATCCTGGAACACGTCCTTGATGGCGGCGCAGACCTCGTCGGTGTCGACAGTGATGATCTCGTCGACCAGCGCGCGCGCCACGCGGAAGGTCTCGACGCCGACCTGCTTGACCGCCGTGCCGTCGGAGAACAGGCCCACGTCGGCCAGCAGCACGCGACGGCCCTTGGCCAGCGACTGGCGCATGGCGTCGGAATCGGTGGTCTGCACGCCGATCACGCGCACCTCGGGGCGCACGGCCTTGATGTAGGCCGCGATGCCGGCGATCAGGCCGCCGCCGCCGATGGCCACGAAGACCGCGTCGAGCGGGCCCTGGTGCTGGCGCAGGATCTCCATCGCCACCGTGCCCTGGCCGGCGATCACGTCGGGGTCGTCGAAGGGGTGCACGAAGGTCAGGCCGCCTTCGGCCTGCAGCGTCAGCGCATGCTGGTAGGCATCGGTGTAGCTGTCGCCGTGCAACACCACTTCGCCACCGAGCGCCTGCACGGCGTCGATCTTCAGCCGCGGCGTCGTCACCGGCATCACGATGACGGCACGGCAGCCCATGCGCCGCGCCGACAGCGCCACGCCCTGCGCGTGGTTGCCGGCCGAGGCGCAGATGACACCGGCCGCGCGCTGCGCAGGCGTCAGATGCGCCATCTTGTTGTAGGCGCCGCGCAGCTTGAAGCTGAACACCGGCTGCTGGTCTTCGCGCTTGAGCAGCACGGTGTTGGCCAGGCGCCGCGACAGGTTCTTTGCGGGCTCCAGCGCCGTCTCGCGGGCGACGTCGTAGACGCGGGCGGTGAGGATGCGCTGCAGGTACTCGGAGGCCACGCGCTTCTGCCGCCGCGTCAGCAGGGCGGCGCTGGCCGGGGCCGTGGCATCTGGGGTGGCCTCGACGGCAGCTAAAGAGCGGTGGCGGCCAGCAGGCATCAAGGCTTTCAAGGGGTCCACGAAGGGTCCACGAAGGGGCCGGGATGATAGGCGAGGCCCACGCGCGGGCCGCGCTGCTGGCACGGCATAGAAAAAAGGCCCGGAGCCTTGCGGCTCCGGGCCGAATCCACCAATGAGGAGGTGGAGGAGACAACCGGTTGAGACCGTCTTCGGGGCCGCTGGCGGCGCCGTCAACGACTCGATGAAAGGCAGTCTATCACCGCGATGCTGCAGTGCAATATGCTCTCGGCACTCGATTTCTAGTGGCCGGACTCCAAACTCGATCCACGAGGAGAACACACACCATGGAATGCACCATCCACTGGACCCCAAGCACCGGAATGGGGTTCGTCGCCGAAACGGGCAGCGGCCACCTCATCACCATGGACGGCGCCCCTGACGGCGGCGGCCGCAACCTGGCGCCGCGGCCGATGGAAACCGTGCTCGCCGGCACCGGCGGCTGCACGGCCTACGACGTGGTGCTGATCCTCAAGCGCGGCCGCCACGACGTGACCGGCTGCCAGGTGAAGCTGACGAGCGAACGGGCAACCACCGAGCCGAAGGTGTTCACGAAGATCCACATGCACTTCGTCGTCCAGGGCCGCGGCGTGCCGCCCGGGGCCGTGGAGCGCGCCATCGCGCTGTCGCACGAGCGCTACTGCTCGGCCAGCATCATGCTGGGCAAGACCGCCGAGATCACGACCAGCTACGAACTCGTCGACGAGGCCCAGGCCGGCGCGGGCTGAGCCTGCATCAGCCGTCCGGCTGAGCGTCAATCAGCCGTTCGGGCTGAGCGTCAATCTGCCGTTCGGGCTGAGCGGCCATCAGCCGTTCGGGCTGAGCCTGTCGAAGCCCTACACCCGCTGCGCGACAGTGGTCATCACCTTCGCCGCACCGCGCATCAGCCAGCCCACCGGCAGGGGCAGCTCAAGCCCGCCCGCGCTGCGCGCATCTTGTGCATGGCGCGCCTCATCGGCCTTCATGGTCTCGACAATGGCGCGCGAGCGGGTGTCGCCTACCGGCAGCCGGTCGAGGTGGCCAGCCAGGTGCTGCTCGACCTGGCGCTCGGTCTCGATGACGAAGCCCAGGCTCGTCGTGTCGCCCAGGCGCCCGGCGAGCAGGCCGATGCCAAACGCCCCGGCGTACCACAGCGGATTCAACAGGCTCGGCCGGTCGCCGAGTTCGTCGAGGCGCTGCTGGCACCACGCGAGGTGGTCAATCTCCTCGCGCGCCGCCTGTTGCATCTGCTGGCGCAACTCGGGCGAGCGGGCCGTGAGCGCCTGCGCCTGGTAGAGCGCCTGTGCGCACACCTCGCCAACGTGGTTTACGCGCATCAGCGCTGCGGCCTCGCGGCGCTCGCCGTCGGCCAGCGGCGTGGCGTCGGCGCGGTGGGCACCGGCGGGGTTGGGTCGGGCCGCGTGCACGGCGCCGGCCAAGGTGCGCAGGGTGTTGTCGGCGCTGACCAGCAGGCGGTCGAGCAAGGGACTGACGTCGGGCTTGGGGTAATCCATGAGGCACCAATCTAGTGCTATCTGGATCCCGGCAGCAACGACTGTGTGTCTCGTTGTTGCGGCACCACAAGGCACGCGCCTTTTGGGTTGAAACGATGGAAAGCGGGTAATCCGTCTGGTGCAATACCGACAACTTCCGCTGCGGAGGTTGGCCTGATCAACCCCTCGCCGGGTGACCCCCGCCCGATCGGGACCTCGTGTTAAACCAAGGAGATAGTGGCAATGAAGAAATCTCTGCTCGCCCTGGCCGCGCTGACGGCATTCACGGGTGTGGCCTCGGCCCAGTCGTCGGTGACGCTGTTCGGCATCATCGATGCAAGCATGCGCAATGTGAAGAACGGCAGCACTTCGCTGAAGACGTTGAGCACGGACGGCATGGGTTCCAGCCGTCTGGGCATTCGCGGCGTGGAAGACATTGGCGGCGGTCTGCGCGCCGGCTTCTGGCTTGAAGGTTCGGTGAACGTGGACGTCGGTGGTGGCCAAAAGGTCGGCTCCGGCCGTACCAATCAGCTGGCCAATGGCAGTACCGCCAACGGTCAGGACTGGCAGCGTCGTGCCACGGTCAGCCTGCTGGGTGGCTTTGGTGAAATCCGCCTCGGCCGCGATTACACGCCCGACTTCTGGAACCACACCTCGTTCGATCCGTTCGGCACGAACGGTGTCGGCAACTCGACGAACCTGTTCGACGCCAGCGGCAGCGGCGCGACCACGGTTGTTCGCGCCAACAACTCGGTGGGCTACTTCTTGCCGGGCGGCCTCGGCGGTCTGTACGGCCAAGTGATGCTCGCTGCTGGCGAGGGCGCCGTCGGCAACAAGCACGCGGGCTTCCGCTTCGGTTACGCTGCCGGCCCGCTGAACGTCGCGCTGGCCTACGGTAAGACGTCGGCCAGCGAGGGCCCGACGGTTGACTGGACTCGCCTGAACCTTGGCGCGTCGTACAACCTGGGCTTCATGACTCTGATGGGTCAGTACATCAAGTCTGACACCTCGGGTGGTTCTGCTGACGGCCGCGAACTGAACAACATCCTGATCGGCGGCGCCGTGCCGCTGGGTACAGGTACCTTCAAGTTCTCGTACGTGAAGTCTGACGGCGACGGTAAGACTGCTTCCGAGAAGGCCCGTGACGCCACCCAGTTCGCGTTCGGCTACCAGTACGCACTGTCCAAGCGCAGCAGCGTCTATGGCCACTACAGCCGCATCAGCAACAAGTCTGGTGCGAACTGGGCAGTCGCCACCACCGGCCCGAGCGTGGTTGGCACCGGGTTCAAGTCGACCGGCTACGAGTTCGGCGTTAACCACAGCTTCTGATCGCTGGGCGGGCCGCAGGGCCCGCTGCCCAGCAAGCTGCAGCCGCCCTTCGGGGCGGCTTTTTCATGCCTGAAGCTTTACCGAACCCGATTCCCGCCATGCGCCTGCTGACCGTCGCCGCCCTCGCCTCGACTTTGCTTCTGGCCGCGTGCAGCACACCACCTTCGCCCGCCGACGCCGGCTGGCACGCCGTGCCCCTGCCCGGCAAGGAGCCGACGCGCTACCAGCGCGAGGCCAAGGACGGCCGCCCGGCCATCGCCGCGGTGTCGGTGCGCTCGGCCAGCATGTGGCGGCAGAAGTTCGATCCACCCCCGGCGAACCTGGGCGAGGTGAGCTTTTCGTGGTGGGCGCAGACGCTGCTGGCCGATGCCAGCGTGGCCGATGTCGACCGCGAAGACGCCACGGCCCGCGTGATGTTCGGCTTTGGCGGCGACCACTCGAAGCTGCCGATGCGCGCCCGCATGAGCTTCGATCTGGCCGAGGCCCTGACGGGCGAGCGCCCGCCCTACGCCACGCTGATGTACGTGTGGGACGCCACCGCCCCCGTGGGCACGGTGATCGTCAACCCGCGCAGCGACCGCATCCGCAAGATCGTCGTCGATTCCGGCCCCGAAGGCCTGCGCCGCTGGCGCGACCACCGGCGCGATCTGGCCGCCGACTTCCGCCGTGCCTTCGGCGAGGAGCCGGGCCCCTTGCGCTCGATGGCGCTGATGACGGACAGCGACAACACCCGCGCCGAGGCGCGCACCTGGTACGGCGAGATCGTGCTGCACCCGGCGGCTGCACCGGCTGACACACCGGCCGCCCTGCCCTCGCGTTGACACCAAGCGGGCAAACACGGTGAAGCGGGGCCGGTTCGCCTCGGGAGAATCGGCGGCCTACAGCCTGCCCGAGGAGCGATCCGCCATGACCCTTGCACAACCCCTGCGCACCCTCACAGCCGCCCTGCTGCTGGCGGGCTTGGGCACCTCGTCCGCGCTGGCGCAGAGCAGCGTCATGCTCAGCGGCATCATCGACGCGGGCGTCACGCGCGTCAGCGGCCTCAAGGGCGGC
>JBIJAP010000155.1:0-7780 GCA_044345715.1 Rubrivivax sp. | reverse complement strand
CCATGCGCTTGCCCGGGGGCGCGGTGACGCCGGCGATGAAGCCGACGATCGGCTTCTTCATGTTCGCCTTGCACCAGCGCGCGGCCTCGGCTTCGTCGGGGCCGCCGATCTCGCCGATCATGATCACGGCGTCGGTGTCGGGGTCGTCGTTGAAGGCCTTCATCACGTCGATGTGCTTCAGGCCGTTGATCGGATCGCCGCCAATGCCGACCGCGCTGCTCTGGCCCAGGCCGATCTCGGTGAGCTGCGCCACGGCTTCGTAGGTGAGCGTGCCCGAGCGGCTGACGACACCGATGCGGCCCTTGCGGTGGATGTGCCCCGGCATGATGCCGATCTTGATTTCCTCGGGCGTGATCAGCCCCGGGCAGTTGGGGCCCAGCAGCAGCGTCTGCTTGCCGCCGGCGGCCTCTTTCTGCTTCATCTTGTTGCGCACCATCAGCATGTCCTTCACCGGGATGCCCTCGGTGATGCAGATGACGAGGTCGAGGTCGGCCTGCACGGCCTCCCAGATGGCATCGGCCGCGCCGGCGGGCGGCACGTAGATCACGCTGACGGTGGCGCCGGTGGCGGCCTTGGCCTCGGCCACGCTGGCGTGGATGGGAATGCCCTCGAAGCTTTCGCCGGCCTTCTTGGGGTTCACGCCGGCGACGAAGCAGTTCTTGCCGTTGGCGTAGCCCTGGCAGCCCTTGGTGTGGAACTGCCCGGTCTTGCCGGTGATGCCCTGCGTGATGACGCGCGTGTCCTTGTTGATGTAGATCGACATGTCGTGTGCTCCGGGCTTACTTGACGGCCGCGACGATCTTCGTGGCCGCCTCGGCCATCGTGTCGGCGCTGATGATGGGCAGGCCGCTCTCGGCCAACATCTTCTTGCCCAGTTCCTCGTTCGTGCCCTTCATGCGCACGACCAGCGGCACGGACAGGTTCACCGCCTTGCAGGCGGCGATCACGCCCTCGGCGATGGTGTCGCACTTCATGATGCCGCCGAAGATGTTGACGAGGATGCCCTTCACGTTCTTGTTCTTCAGCATGATCTTGAAGGCCTCGGTGACCTTCTCGGCCGTGGCGCCACCGCCGACGTCGAGGAAGTTCGCCGGCTCGCCGCCGAAGAGCTTGATGGTGTCCATCGTCGCCATCGCCAGGCCGGCGCCGTTGACGAGGCAGCCGATGTTGCCGTCGAGGCTGATGTAGCTGAGGTCGAACTTGCTGGCCTCGACCTCGGCCGGGTCTTCCTCGTCGAGGTCGCGGTAGGCGACGACATCGGGGTGGCGGAAGAGGGCGTTGCTGTCGAAGTTGAACTTGGCGTCGAGCGCGATCAGGTTGCCCTTGCCGTCGCGGTTCAGCGGATTGATCTCCACCAGTGACGCATCGGTGGCCATGTAGCAGGCGTAGAGCTTCTGGAACAGCTCGACGGCCTGCGCCGTGCTGTTCTCGGGCATGCCGATGGAGGCAGCGATCTTCTTCGCCTGCGCGTCACCGAGGCCGGTGAGCGGGTCGATGAACTCGGTGACGATCTTCTCGGGGGTGCTGTGCGCGACCTCCTCGATGTCCATGCCGCCTTCGCTGCTGGCGATGAAGGCCACCTTCTGCGTCGCGCGGTCGGTGACCAGCGAGACGTAGTACTCCTTCTGGATGTCGGCGCCCTCTTCGATGTAGAGGCGGCGCACCTTCTGGCCCTCGGGGCCGGTCTGGTGCGTCTTGAGCTGCATGCCCAGGATCTGCGTGGCCAGCGTCTCGACCTCGGCCAGCGAGCGCGCGAGCTTGACGCCGCCGCCCTTGCCGCGGCCGCCGGCGTGGATCTGGGCCTTCACGACCCAGACGCTGCCGCCCAGCTTCTGCGCCGCTTCCTGCGCCTCGCGCACGGTGAAGGCGGGGTAGCCGCGCGGCACCGGCACGCCGTGCTGTCGCAGCAGTTCCTTGGCTTGGTATTCGTGGATCTTCATGTCGCCTCCTCGCGAGGGTCAGGGATGGTCTTCGGGGTCAGGAACCGGGCCCGGCCGCCGGTGCCGCAGGGCGGTACCAGCGCGGGTAGAACTGGCGCACGGCTTCGCCGTCGCGCTTCAGGGCGTGGCAGCGGTCGAGCTGGAACGGCTGCGCCGCACCGTCGGCCGTGCCGCGGGTGTCGATCACTTCGCCGGCAAAGCCCTGCACCACCGCGGTGGGCAGCACCTGGGCCAGTTCGGTGAGATGGGTGCAGGCCTTGGCACCGCCCAGGCGCGCGCGCACCTGGCGGTGGAAATCCTTCAGCAGGTTCAGGCCGACAAGTTGCGCATAGGCGTCGCCGTGCTCGCTGCACAGGCCCGGGTAGGGCATGGCGCGGGTGTCGGAACCGGCGGCGACGATGTCGAGCTCGCGGTTGACCACCAGGCGCAGCAGCATGTCGTGGATGGGGGCACCGGGCGGGCGCGGGCCATCGGCCATCTGCGTGATGCGGGTCTTGGTGTCGAGCAGCGTGGCGTCGACTTCCCACAGCCCGTCATCACGGGCGAACACCTGCACATCGAGATGGCGGCGGTGCTTCAGCTGGCGCTGCGGCGCCGCAGGGGGAAGGCTCATCAGGAAGGACCGGCGACAGGGCCGATGCGGCGGCGCAACAACAGGCGGGCGCGAATGTAGCACGCACGATCCGGCATGAAACTGACACCGCGGCAGCAGTGCGGCCGCGATCGGCCGGGCTGCGCCGAGGGTCTCAGGCCGGATCGTCGTCGGGCGGCAGCGGGTCGTCGGCGATGGCGCCCTTCATGACGCGACGGATCACTTCGCTGGAAAAGCCGCGCCCGACCAGGAAGCGCATCTGCCGCACACGCTCGGCGGGCGTCGCGCCGGGGCCGTCGAACCGGCGCAGCCACAGGGCGCGGGCGCGCTCGAGTTCGGTGTCGCGCACGCTGGCCAGGCTGGCATCGACCAGCGCCGGCTCGAGCACGTGCTGCTGCATCGTCTGGCGCAGCCGCCGCTCGCCAAAGCGCGGGGCGCGCGCGTTCAGCATCGCCTCGGCCATGCGCGCCTCGTTCAGCAGGCCGGCGGCGGCCAGCTGATCGAGCACCAGCTCGACCCGGCGGCGCAGCTCGGGCTCTTCGAGGCCACCGAACCCGGGTTCGCCGAATTCGCCAGTCTCGGCACCCGAGGCCGCCGCGGCCTGCTCGGCCAGGCGCGCCAGCGCCCGGGCGTGCGTGACCAGCTTGCGCTCGAGCTCGGCGCGGCCGTGGTCGCGCTGGGCCAGCCAGCGCAGGGCGCGCGACTTCAGCGCCGCCGGGGTGGGGCCGGCCTCGCGCGGAGCTGGCGGCTCGCCGCCAGCGGGTTTACTGCGCAGCAGCACCGCCGCCGAGCAGGGGGATGCCCATGTGCTCGCGCACCTTGTTCTCGATTTCGCGCGCCAGCTCGGCGTTCTCGCGCAGGAACTCGCGCGCGTTGTCCTTGCCCTGGCCGATCTTTTCGCCGTTGTAGGCGTACCAGGCGCCGGACTTGTCGAGGATGCGCGCCTCGACGCCCATGTCGATGATCTCGCCTTCGCGGCTGATGCCCTCGCCGTAGAGGATGTCGAACTCGGCGGTCTTGAACGGCGGGCTGACCTTGTTCTTGACGACCTTGACCTTGGTCTCGGAGCCGATGACCTCTTCGCCCTTCTTGATGCTGCCGGTGCGGCGGATATCGAGCCGCACCGAGGCGTAGAACTTGAGCGCGTTGCCGCCGGTGGTGGTTTCGGGGTTGCCGAACATCACGCCGATCTTCATGCGGATCTGGTTGATGAAGATGACCATGGTGTTGGTCTTCTTGATCGTGGCGGTGAGCTTGCGCAGCGCCTGGCTCATGAGGCGGGCCTGCAGGCCGGGCAGCGAATCGCCCATCTCGCCTTCGAGTTCGGCCTTGGGGGTGAGCGCGGCCACCGAGTCGATGACGATCAGGTCGATGGAGCCCGAGCGCACCAGTGCGTCGACGATCTCGAGCGCCTGCTCGCCGGTGTCGGGCTGGCTGATCAGCAGCTCCTGCAGGTTGACGCCGAGCTTTTGCGCGTACTGGATGTCGAGCGCGTGCTCGGCGTCGATGAAGGCGCAGGTGCCACCTTCCTTCTGCATTTCGGCGATGACCTGCAGCGTGAGGGTGGTCTTGCCCGAGGATTCAGGGCCATAAATCTCGACGACGCGGCCGCGCGGCAGGCCACCGACGCCGAGCGCGATATCGAGGCCCAGGCTTCCGGTGGAGACCACCTGGATGTCCTCGATGACTTCGCCCTCGCCCAGGCGCATGATCGAGCCCTTGCCGAACTGCTTTTCGATTTGCGCCAGTGCGGCCTGCAGGGCTTTGGCCTTTTCGGTGTTCAGCGCTTTGACGGGTGCGTCCATGGGGCTCTCCTGGAAGGGTGTCGAATGGACGCGATGATAGCCAGAAGGCTGGATATTCGTACAGCTCTTTCGAAGGGCCGCCAACGGGGGAACCCGGCCAGGGGTGGTGCGGCCGAACACGCCGGCCCCCGGGCCGACGCCGTTGACGCCGCGCAAAGTCGGCGTCACCCTGCTACCTAGAATCCGCGAACCGCGCCAGCCCGCCCCGGGCCACCAGAGCCGCAGGAGACAAGCCATGCGAATCCTCATTGCTGAAGACGACCAGGTGCTGGCCGACGGCTTGCTGCGCAGCCTGCGTTCGTCGGGCTATGCCGTCGACCAGGTCGGCAGCGGCTCCGAGGCCGACGGCGCCCTGGCCGCCCACGAGTTCGACCTCGTCATCCTCGATCTGGGCCTGCCCAAGATGCACGGCTTCGAGGTGCTGCGCAAGCTGCGCGGGCGCGGCAGCGCCACGCCGGTGCTCATCCTGACGGCCGCCGACAGCGTCGAGCAGCGCGTCAAGGGCCTGGACCTCGGCGCCGACGACTACATGGCCAAGCCCTTTTCGCTGCAGGAGCTCGAAGCGCGCGTGCGCGCGCTCACGCGGCGCGGCCTGGGCACCGCCAGCAGCCTGCTCAAGCACGGCCCGCTTACCTTCGACGCCACCGGCCGCGTGGCCTACCTCAACGACCAGATGGTCGAGCTGTCGGCCCGCGAGCTCAGCCTGCTCGAGGTGCTGCTGCAGCGCGCCGGCCGCCTGGTCAGCAAGGACCAGTTGGTCGAGCGCCTGTGCGAATGGGGCGAAGAGGTGAGCAACAACGCCATCGAGGTGTACATCCACCGGCTGCGCAAGAAGATCGAGCAGGGCCCGGTGCGCATCGCCACCGTGCGCGGCCTCGGCTACTGCCTCGAGAAGATCGCGGCATGAGCCGCACGGCGTTCGCCAGGTAGCGCACGGGCTTGCCCGCCACCCGCACCCGCCACGAACAGCGCTCGCTGTTCGGCGAGATCCTCGACTGGATGCTCGCCCCGCTGCTGCTGCTGTGGCCCATGAGCCTGGGGCTCACCTGGCTCGTGGCCCAGGGCATCGCCAACCGCCCGTACGACCGCGAACTCGCCGAAGCGGCGATGGCGCTGGCGCGGCAGTCGTCGGTGCAGGCGGTCAGCGCCGAAGGGCCGGCCCCGCCCTCGCTGCGGCTGGCGCTGGAACGCACCGCTTCGAGCCTGCTGCGCAGCGAGGAAGAAGGCGACAACGTCTACTTCCAGGTGCTGGGCGCGCGGGGCCAGCTGCTGGCAGGCGACGCCCGGCTGGCGCTGCCCGACGACGACACCTTCGACACCGCGCGCGACAGCCCGCCCGAGCCCAGCGGCGTGCGCTTTCGCGACGACTTTCTCGGCGACGAGCCCGTGCGCGTGGCCTGGCTGGCGCTGCCGGGCGGTGGCGATGGCGATGCGCTGGTGCAGGTGGCCGAGACCCTGGGCAAGCGCTCGCGCCTGGCCACCGAGATCATCAAGGGCGTGCTGCTGCCGCAGTTCGTCATCCTGCCGTTGGCGGTGATGCTGGTGTGGCTGGCGCTGGCGCGTGGCATCCGGCCGCTGGCCGATCTGCAGCAGCGCATCCGCCGCCGCGACAGCACCGACCTGAGCCCGATCGAGGTCGGCGGCGTGCCCGATGAGGTGGCACCCCTGGTCGACGCCATCAACGACCTGCTGCAGCGCCTGGACCAGACCATCGCCGGCCAGCGCCACTTTCTGGCCGATGCCGCCCACCAGTTGAAGACGCCGCTGGCCGGCCTGCGCATGCAGGCCGAACTGGCGGCGCGCGAGATCGAGGCCGGGCGCGGCGACGCAGCCAGCCTGAAGCACTCGCTGGAGCAGATATCGCTGTCGACGCAGCGCGCGGCGCACATGGTCAACCAGCTGCTGGCGATGGCACGGGCCGATGCGGCGTCGGGCCAGGTGCTGCAGCACCAGCCGGTGGACCTGGCGGCCCTGGTGCGCTCGGTGGTGCGCGACTTCGTCGCCAAGGCCATGGACCGCCGCATCGACCTGGGCTACGAGGGCCCGGACGCGGGCGCCGCCGCGGCCGGCGTGTCACTGCTCGGCGAGCCTGTGCTGCTGGGCGAGCTGGTGCGCAACCTGGTCGACAACGCGCTTCAGTACACGCCCCCCGGCGGCACCGTGACGGCCCGCGTGGTGCCCGATCCCTTCGGCCAGGTGGTGGTGCTGCAGGTCGAGGACACCGGCCCGGGCATCCCGCCGGCCGAGCGCGACGCCGTGTTCCGGCCCTTCTACCGCGCCCTGGGCACGCAGGTCGACGGCAGCGGGCTGGGCCTGGCCATCGTGCTGGAAATCGCCCAGCGCCACGGGGCCAGCATCACCCTGGCCGACGCCCGGCCGCGCCATGCCGGGCCCGCGGCCCCGCCGCCGGGCGCGCTGTTCACTGTGCGTTTTCCGCTAGCCGGCGCTGCAGCGCCGGCTAGCTCTGCATGAGCCGCTTGCTGCGCGAGATAGACATCAGGATGCCCAGCCCAAGGCCGAGCGTCACCATGGCCGTGCCGCCGTAGCTCACGAAGGGCAGCGGCACGCCCACCACGGGCAGGATGCCGCTGACCATGCCCATGTTGACGAAGGCGTAGGTGAAGAAGCTCATCGTCACTGCGCCAGCCAGCAAGCGCGTGAAGACCGTCGGCGCCTCGGCGGCGATCACCAGGCCGCGGAAGATCAGGAAGGTGAACGAGGCCAGCAGCACCAGCACGCCACTCAAGCCGAACTCCTCGGAGAAGGCGGCGAAGATGAAGTCGGTGGTGCGCTCGGGGATGAACTCCAGGTGCGTCTGCGTGCCCATCATGAAGCCCTTGCCCGACAGGCCGCCGGAGCCGATGGCGATCATGCCCTGCAGGATGTGGAAGCCCTTGCCCAGCGGGTCTTTCGTCGGGTCGAGCAGGGTGCAGACGCGGGTCTTCTGGTACTCGCGGATGCCGGGCCACTCGACGCCGGGCTGGCAGATGTGGTCGCCGGTGGCCACGATGGCGATGATGCCCAGCACGCCCAGCCCCATCACCGGCACCACCAGCCGCCAGCTCAGGCCGGCGAAGAAGATCACATAGAGGCCGGCGGCCAGCACCAGCAGCGAGGTGCCGAGATCGGGCTGCTTGGCGATCAGGCCCACCGGCACCGCCAGCAGCGCCGCAGCCACGACGAAGTCGGCCACGCGCAACTGCCCCTCGCGCTTCTGAAACCACCAGGCCAACATCAGCGGCAGCGCGATCTTCAATATCTCGCTGGGCTGGATCACCGTCACGCCGACGTCGAGCCAGCGTGTCGCGCCCTTGCGCGTGATGCCGAACAGCTCCACCGCCACCAGCAGCAGCACGCCCAGCACGTACAGCGGCACCGCCAGGCTCTCCAGCTTCTGCGGCGGCACCTGCGCCATGACGAAGATGACCACCAGCGCGATCAGC
>JBIJAP010000154.1:0-7784 GCA_044345715.1 Rubrivivax sp. | reverse complement strand
CCATCGTTTTGCGCGTCATCCTGATCTTCTTTGCGCTGACGCTGCTGGCGATCCCGTATCTCAAGCTGATCGGGGCCATCCTGCTGGCGTGGATCGGCGTGAAGCTGCTCGCGCCCGAAGACGACGCCCATGGCGACATCGCCGCCAGCGACAAGCTCTGGGCGGCCGTCAAGACGGTCATCGTGGCCGACTTGGTGATGAGCGTCGACAACGTCATTGCCATTGCCGGCGCGGCCGAGAGCGCGGGCCAGCACCAGATGGGCCTCGTGATCTTCGGCCTGCTGGTGTCGATCCCGATCATCGTCTCGGGCAGCCAGCTCGTGATCAAGCTGATGGACCGTTTCCCGATGATCATCACCGTCGGCGGCATGCTGCTGGGCTGGATCGCCGGCACGATGGCCGTCACCGACCCCGGCATCCTTCCGCACCTGCCCACGACGCCGGCCCTCAAGCCCGGCGGCCTGCCGGAAGTGTCCGACATGCTGCGCTACAGCTCAGGCGTGGCGGGCGCGCTGCTCGTGCTGGCCATCGGCCTGGCGATCAAGAAGCGCCAGGGCGCCCAGCCCGCCTGAAGAGGGTCTCATGAGCGCGCCGCTCGGCCGCGACACGGTCGTTGCCGGCTGGTCGCTGATCCGCCGGCTGGGTGCAGGCACGCAGAGCCAAGTCTGGCTGGCCCGCCGCGACGAGGTGGTCGCCGCGCTGAAGCTGCAACCCTTGCCGTCCGGCCCCGGACAAGCCCGCGCAGCCGAGGCCTTTCTCGCCGCCGCGCGCCTGGCCCAGGGGCTGCGGCATCCGGCGATCGTCGCCATCTGGGATGCCGGAGTCGAAGCCTCGATGGCCTGGTTGGCCATGGAGCCCGCACCGGGCAGCGACCTGCAGCGCTACGCCAGCGCGCCGCGCTTGCTGCCCGAACCGGTGGTGCTGCGTGTGCTGCAGCGGGTGGCCGAAGGGCTGGCCCATGCGCACGCGCAAGCTGTCGTGCATCGCGACCTGAAGCCCGCCAACGTGCTGGTCAATTGGGCCGACGACACGTTGCGCATCGTCGACTTCGGCCTGGCCAGGGCCACCGCCGCCGCCAGCCAAACGGATACCGGCATCGTGCTCGGTACGCCCGCCTACATGGCGCCGGAACTGCTGGCTGGCGCCGAACCCGACGCCCGCGGCGACCTGTACGCCCTCGGGGCTATGGCCTTCGAACTGCTCAGCGGCCGCTTGCCCCATGAAGCGAACACGATGGGCGAACTGCTGCGCCGCGTCGCCCAGGAAACCCCGCCCGACCTGCGCACCCTGCGGCCCGCCATGCCCGCGGCGCTGGCCGATCTGGTGGCGCGCCTGCTCGCTCGTCCGCGCGCTGGCCGGCCGGACGATGCGGGCACGGTGGCCGCCGAACTGGCGGCGCTGGCCAGGCCGGGAGCGGGCATTGGCTCGCCGTCACGCTGAGCGGTTCACGCGGCCCTGCCGTGCGCCCGATCCGATGCACAATCCGCCGCTCTCTTATAAGACCACTCGACCGCGATCTGTGCCGATGACCATCGAGCTCCATGCCGCCGTGGACCCGGGCCGGGCGCGCAGCAACAACGAAGATTCGGTGACCACCGACGACGCAGTCGCGCTGGCCGTGCTTGCCGACGGCATGGGTGGCTACAACGCCGGCGAGGTCGCCAGCAACATGGCGACCAGCTTCATCAAGAGCGAGCTTGGTCGTTGGCTGCGCGAGGCCTCGAGCCAGGCGTCCGACGCCGAGGTGCGTCGTGCGATGGACATCTGCGTCGACAACGCCAACCGCGCCATCTTCAACGCCGCAAACACCAATCCGCAGTACGCCGGCATGGGCACCACGTTGGTCTTGGCCGTCTTCCGCGACAACCGCGTGCTGCTGGGCCACGTCGGAGACAGCCGCTGCTATCGCCTGCGACACGGCAAGCTGCAGCAGATCACGCGCGATCACTCGTTGCTGCAGGAGCAGATCGATGCCGGGCTCATCACCCCGGAGCAGGCCGCGTTCTCGGCCAACAAGAACCTGGTCACGCGGGCCGTGGGCGTCGAGGACACCGTTCTGCTCGAGACCCACCAGCACGACGTGCTCGATGGCGATTTGTTCCTGATGTGCTCCGACGGGCTGTCCGACATGCTCGACGACGAAGGCATCCTGCAGGTGTTGCAGCAGCACGACTCACTCGAATCAGGTACGCGTGCGCTGATTGATGCCGCGAACGACGCGGGCGGAAGGGATAATATCTCCGTGATTCTGGGGCGCGCGACCGGCTGCGCGAGCGCACCGGCTGCGCGGTCATGGTGGCCTTTCAAGCGCTGAACAAGGCTGAAGGGCCGCGCCGCGCGGGCAAGAACTGAGGGCAGGCATGGGAAAACTGGTCGTTTCTTTGGACGGTGTGGTGATCAAGGAAGTCCAGATCACCAAGGACAAGACCACGCTCGGCCGTCGTCCCTACAACGACATCGTGATCGACAACCTCGCCGTCAGTGGGGAGCACGCGGTGTTGCAGATGGCGGGTGCCGATGTCTTCATCGAAGACCTCAACAGCACCAACGGCACCTACATCAACGGCAAGGCGATCAAGAAGCAGCTGCTCACGCACAACGACACGGTCGAGATCGGCAAGTACAAGATCAAGTACCTCGTCGACGAGGGCAACGACTACGAGAAGACCATGATCATCCGCCCGCACGCGTCCGCCGCTGCAGGCGTGCACTTGAGCAACACGGGCGCCGCCTCCGGCTTCGGCGGCTTGCCGTCGGCGGCTCCGCCTTCGCTGGCGCAGTCGGCCTCGATCAAGGTGCTCAATGGCGCGGCCGCAGGCCGTGAGGTGGTGCTGACCAAGGTCGTCACCACGGTCGGCAAGCCTGGCGTGCAGGTAGCCTCGATCACGAAGCGGCCCAACGGCTATGCCTTCGCCCATGTCGAGGGCGCCACCAAGCCCAGCATCAACGGGGTGCCCATCGTCGGCGAATCGGTGCCGCTGCGCAACGGCGACGTCATCGAGCTCGCGGGCACGCAGATGCAGTTCATCTCGCGTTGAGCCTGCAGGCTGCAGCGTGACGCCGGTCACGTCGGTTGCTGTGTGAGTTTTCCCCAAAACACCTGAACCGGTGTCGGTCGCCCTTGCGCTGCCGGGGCGGGCGGCTCAGCATCGGGGCTAGGCCGAACGCGTCGGGAGTGCGGCGCCATTTCTCATACGCCCATGCAGATCCGCGTCCTCGGTTGTTCGGGATCCATTGCCGCCGGCTGCCGCACCACCGCCTTCTTGCTTGACGGCGACGTGCTGATCGATGCCGGCACGGGCGTTGGCGACCTCACGCTCGACGAAATGGTCGCTGTCGACCACATCGTCGTCACGCACTCCCACCTCGACCACGTGCTGGCCATCGGCCTGCTGGCCGACAGCGTGACACGCCGCCGCCGCGCCGCCGGCCGCCCGGCCATCGGCGTGCACGCGCTGCCCGAGACCATCGCCGCCCTGAAGACGCACGTCTTCAACGGCGTGATCTGGCCCGATTTCACCCGCCTGCCCGACGCCGCCAACCCGGTGCTCCGCTTTCACACGCTGGCCGTGGGCGACGAACTGCGCCTGGGCCGCCACCGGCTGGAGGTGTTGCCCGCCCAGCACACCGTGCCTGCCGTGGGCTACGCGGTGCACGGCGCCGAGGGGGCCTGGGTGTTCACCGGCGACACCGGCCCGAACCCGGCGCTGTGGCAGCGCCTGGCGTCGCTGCGCGTGGCGCAGCTGGTCATCGAGACCGCCTTCCGCGACGACGAGCGCGAACTCGCGGGCCTGAGCCAGCACCTTTGCCCGGCGCTGCTGGCGCAAGAGCTACAGCAGCTGGCGCACCCCACCGAGGTGTGCATCACCCACATCAAGCCCGGCGAGGTCGAGGCGGTGATGGCGGCGATCGCGGCGCAAGGCAGCCCTCACCGCGTGCGCGCACTTGCCACGGGCGACGTGCTGACGCTGGCCGACGCCACCGTGTGACGCGCTGCGTCACACCCGCGCCGGGTGCGACCAAGCGCGGCAGCCCGATGTGACCAATTGTGTCAGTCATTGTGCAGAATTGCGCAGCAAAGGCGGCCCAATTGGCTGGCATGGTCCCTGCGTTCACAGGCTACGTCCTTTCTCAACAGCAACCCCACACCGGGAGTATCTCCATGAAGCGTGTCCAGCAAGGTTTCACCCTGATCGAACTGATGATCGTCGTGGCGATCATCGGCATCCTGGCGGCGGTGGCGCTGCCGGCGTACCAAGACTACACGACCCGCTCCAAGGTCAGCGAAGTGCTCGTTATGGCCTCGCCGGCCAAGTTGGCAGTTGCCGAGACCACTTCGTCGTTGGGCGGCTTGGGTTCGGTGACGGCGGCGAACTCGGGCTACAGCTTCCCGGGCGCGACCAAGTACGTCTCGAACGTCGTGATCACGGACTCGTCTGGCGTCATCACCGTCACGTCTATCGTCCCGAACGCCAGTGGCGATCTCACGCTGACGCCCGCGGCAGTTGGCACCGGCACTGGCCAGCTGACGTGGACGTGCGCGTCCACCGCCATCGCCAAGAAGTTCCTGCCCGCCGAATGCCGCTGATCGCGACGCTGAGGCGCCGCTGAACCTGCAAGGTCGGCCATCGGGCCGACCTTGCCGTTTCCCGATCACCCCGTCGCACCATGACCGCCCGCCTCCGGAGACGGTGGCTCGCGTCTTGCCTCCTTGCTTTAGGACATAGCTTCCGCGGGCCTGACAGGAGTTCACAATGGTGGCGAAATGCATGTACTTTGACTGCAGTCGCCAGCCATGCGGGTGTCGGCGCTTGGCAATGCGCCGACAAACACCCATCAATGGCTGAAGCGGCATGCCGAGACGCACCGGCGCTCGCTCAACCATGAGGGCATCCTCCAACTCCATGCGCCACGTCCCCTCCCGGCCAACAGTGCTCATGCCGATCCGCGACAGCGTCTTCTGGGAGTCCGTGCGATCTCAAAACACGCCTCTCGCATGACCGCTCTCGACTCGCGCTTCGAGGTCCAGATCCTCGCCCGGGGGCCAGCCAGCGTACCGACGTGGGGGAGTCTTGCGGCTCGCTCGTTTCGAACTCGAGCGTGCGCCCTACCTAGACTCAGTCCATGATCGAGCGCTCGGCCTCGTTTCGCCCCCCGGCAGCTCGTACGGCAGCAACGATTGGCTTTGCAAGCCCTTCGTTGGCGGACCTGTCTCTTGAGTTGACGATCCTGATGCCGTGCCTGAACGAGGTGCGCACCCTGCCCGGATGCATCGCCAAGGCGCGGGACTTCCTCGAGACGGCGGGCGTTTCCGGCGAGGTGCTGGTAGCCGACAACGGTTCGACCGACGGGTCGCAAGCCTTGGCGCTCTCGCTCGGTGCGCGCGTCGTCGACGTGCCCGAGCGCGGTTACGGCGCAGCGCTGATTGCCGGCATCGCAGCGGCGCGCGGCCGATTCGTCGTGATGGGCGACGCCGACGACAGCTACGACTTCAAGCACTTGCAGCCCTTTGTCGATGCCCTGCGCAGCGGATCGCAGCTCGTGATGGGCAATCGGTTCGCCGGGGGCATCCGTCCGGGGGCCATGCCGCCGCTGCATCGCTACCTCGGCAATCCAGTGCTGAGCTTTATCGGCCGCGCGTTCTTCAAGGTACCGGTGGGGGACTTCCACTGCGGGCTGCGCGCTTTCGAGCGCGACGCTATGCTCGGCCTCGGGCTGCACTGCAAGGGCATGGAGTTCGCGAGCGAAATGGTCGTCAAGGCCGCGCTCGGCGGCCTGCGCATCGCTGAGGTGCCAACGATACTCTCCCCCGACGGGCGCGATCGCCCGCCGCACTTGCGCAGCTGGCGCGACGGGTGGAGACACCTGCGCTTCCTGCTGCTGTTCAGCCCGCGCTGGCTCTTTCTCTACCCTGGCGTCGTGCTCACGATGCTCGCGTTGCTGCAACTGGCCTACGCTCAGCTGCACGTGTCGGGCCAGACGTGGTGGCCAGTGGGCATCCATACGCAGTTGTTCGCCGCGGGCGCGGGGGTGCTGGGCTTCCAGACGATGCTGTTCGCCCTGGGGGCAGTGCTGGCGCGGCACTTTGCAGGACTTGACGCACCGCACCCGCGCGACCGCTGGGCGCGCCGCTTAGCCAGCGGGCCAGTGCTGCCGGTGGGCGGCAGCCTGGCGGCGCTGGTGGGCTTGGTGCTGTGCACGGGCCTGACGATTCAGTGGACGCGCACGGGTTTCGGTTCTCTCGACCCCGAGGTGGCAATGCGGCAGATCATTCCAGGTGTTGCGCTGGTGCTGGTCGGGACGCAGGCGCTGCTGGCGTCGATCTTCTTCGCGGCAATGCGCTCCGCATTTGAGTGGCAGCAAGCGTCGTGGCGGTCGCTATCCGCGGCCCGTACATGAGCGATCGCAGGCGGCTAGCGCTGGCAATCGAAGTGCTGGTGCTGACCACACTGGCCGCCGCCTCGGCTGCCATGTTGCCGTTGACCGAGGGTTACTGGGGCTGGAGCTCTGACGGCCTGAACCACCACGTTTACCTTGGAATGATGGCCGAGTCGCCCCGCCTCGGGCACGACGTCGTCGCCGCCGGGTACCAAAGCTACCAGTACCCCTATCTCTACTGGCCCGTATACCGCCTGAGTTTGTTCGAGGGGGCCGGTGCGGTGGCGGCGGCGATCTGGGCTGCGACGCAGGCGGCCGCGCTGGCGCTTCCGGTCTGGCTGATCAGCCTTCGCGTGTTGCCGGCCCGACAGAACTACTGGGTCGGCGCCTCGGAACGTCTCGCGGCCTGCGCGCTCGCTTTCATGAGCACGGTTGTTGTCGCGGCGCTCGAAACGACCGCCAACGACCTCCTGGCGGCAGTGCCGCTGTTGTGGGCCTTTGCCGTGATGGCAGCCGAGCCCGCCTCTGATCGACGCGCCGCGGTGGCATCGGCGCTCTGGGGTGTATCAAGCGCCTTCAAGCTGAGCAATGCGATCTTTCTCCCGCTGCTGCTGTGGTGGTGGTGGACGCCCGGACGCCGCGTGCCGTCGATGCGGCGCGGGGGCGCCATGGCGCTCGCGGCGAGTTTGGGCTTCCTCGTCGCATATGGGCCCTGGGGCTGGCAGCTTTGGCGCCTCACCGGCAACCCGTTGTATCCGTTCCTCGGCCCGCTGTTCGGAACCGCATCGGGGGGCTGACAGAGTGCTTCGGTTCGAGCCCGATGACTGGCTGGAGGGGCTGCTGAGGCCATTCGTGCTCGCCGACCCGAGCGGGTACGTCTATATCGAGTTCCAGGCGCCTGACCTGCGGTTCGCGGCACTTGTCGCACTGACACTGCTGCTTCTGGCGGCACGGCGCTTTTCGAAACCCGAAGCCCGACCGGCGGTTCGGACCCTGGTCGGCCTCTGGCTGATCTTTTACCTATGGACCTTCGCCGTTGGCAATGGCCGATATTTCATGGCCGGACTGCTGATCGCCGGCCCCTTGCTGGTGGCGCTTGTGGCCTTGGCGCCGTTCAGCCCCACCATGCGGGTGATCGTGAACGTCGGATTGATTGGTCTGCAACTCATGGTGGTGACCCAGCACTTCCAGGGCAGTAGGTGGGCGCTGATGCAGTGGAGCGGCAAGGGACCAGGTCTGGCGCTTGCCGATACGCCGTTACGCAATGGGCCCGCAGTCTTCCTCACCGTGTCGAGCATCTCGCACTCCATCCTCGTGCCACAGTTCGATCCGCGGTCACGTTGGACGAACATCGCCGGGCTGTTCACCATCACCCGCGACACCTATGAGTGGGGGGCATTGCATCG
>JBIJAP010000153.1:0-7829 GCA_044345715.1 Rubrivivax sp. | reverse complement strand
CGAGGTGCTGCTGCTCACCGACCGCGTCGACGAGTGGATGCTCAGCCACCTGTACGAGTTCGACGGCCACAGCCTCACCAGCGTGGCCAAGGGCGCGGTCGACCTGGGCCAGCTGCAGGACGAAGAAGAGAAGAAACAGGCCGAGGCCGCCGCCGAGGCCGCCAAGCCGCTGGTCGAGCGGCTGAAGAAGTCGCTGGCCGAGCGCGCCAAGGACGTGCGCGTGACGACCCGGCTGGTCGACAGCCCCGCCTGCATCGTGGCCGACGAGGGCGACATGAGCGGCCACCTGGCGCGCATGCTCAAGGCCGCCGGGCAGGACGCGCCGAAGAGCCTGCCCATCCTCGAGATCAACACCGAGCACGCGCTGGTGAAGAAGCTCGATTCGGCCGAAGGCAGCGAACGCTTCGACGACCTGGCGAACATCGTGTTCGACCAGGCCGTGCTGGCCGAGGGTGGCGTGCTGGAAGACCCGGCCGCGTATGTGCGGCGGGTGAACGCACTGCTGGTCGGCTGACCCAGGCCCGCCGCGCGAGGCGGCTCAGGGCGCCATCACCTCAAGCTGCTCGCGCAGCAGCGTCGTCTGCTGGCTCCAGTAGGCGGCGCTGCCGAACCACGGAAAGTGGATCGGAAACGTCGGGTCGCTCCAACGCGCGGCCAGCCAGGCGCTGTGGCGCAGCATGCGCCAGGTGCGCAAGGGCTCGATCAGCGCGCGCTCGCGGTCGTCGAAGTCGCTGAAGTCTTCGTAGCCGCGCAGCAGCACATCGAGCTGGCGCGCCATGGTCTGCGCATCGCCCGAGACCAGCATCCACAGGTCCTGCACGGCCGGGCCTTGCATGGCGTCGTCGAGGTCGACGATGTGCGGGCGGCCGGGGTCGCCCTCGGTCGTGCCGGGCCGCCACAGCACGTTGCCGATGTGGCAGTCGCCGTGCAGGCGCAGCGTGGCCAGCGGGCCTTGCGATTCGAATGCGGCAAAGGCGGCGGCCACGGCGTCGGCTGCCGCCGTGGCGGTGGCGCGCCAGGCCGGCATCTCGGCCGGCGTCACCACGTCGGCGGCCAGCAAAGCCCGCACCGCCGTGGCGGCATCAATGGCTGCCAGATGGTGCCGGTGCACGAACACCTGCTGCCGACCCACGGCGTGCAGGCGGCCGATGAAGCGGCCGAGCTGCGCCAGGATGGCCGGGTCGTCGAACTCGGGCTCGCGGCCGGCGCGGCGCTCGGACACTGCAAAGCGGTAGGGCGTGCCGTCGGTGTCGATCCAGGTGGCCAGCGTGCAGGCCGCGCCTTGCAGTTGCAGCGCCGTACCGGCCTCAGCGGCAGCCTGCAGCGACAGCGGCGGCACCACGGGCACCTCGGAGGCGGCCAGTTCGAGCGCGAAGGCGTGTTCCTCGAGGATCTGCGCGTCGCTCCAGCGGCCCGGCCGGTAAAACTTGGCCACCACCGGGCGACCGTCTTCCAGCATCACCTGGAAGACACGGTTCTCGTAGCTGTTGAGCTGCAGCAGCCGGCCATCACCCCGCAGGCCGGCGGCATCGAGCGCGTCGAGCACCTGCTGCGGGCCCAGGCCAGCATAGCCTACCGGCAGTGATGCGGCCTCGCGGGCGGAGGTCAATGCCGCAACGCGGCCGGCGGGGTGTCGGTGACCACGGCCGCGGTGGCGTCGTCGCCCGAGAAGTCGATCTCGCGCACGCTGACGCCTCCGAGCCCGATGCGGCCGAAGCTGCTGACCGTGACCTCCGGCGCCACGTCATCGAAAAATGAATCGACGACGAAGTTGCTGTCGGTAAAGCCCTGGCGCTCACGCCGCCGCGTGGCAACGATCGCGCTCAGGTTCTCGCTGGCCTGCGCCATGCGGGTCACCGGTACGCTCTTGCTGGCCGGCGCCGGCACCAACGCGCGCAGTTCGGGCAGTGAAGGCAACTGCTCGGGCGTGCAGCACAGGTACTTCACCTTGCAGGCCGCGAGCACGGATTTCTTGATTTGAAGGCTGCGCCGCGAGCTCGGGCGCAGGCCTTCAAGGTCGATGGCGGCCAGCACGCGGCCGCTCTCGCTGCAAATGGCAAAGCTGACGTACTGGTTGCCCAGCAGTTCGAACCAGTAGCGCACGGCAGCCGGGTCGTCGGGGTGGCAAAAACGCACCAGCGGGAGCTTCGACAACAACACATGCTCGGGGAAGGCCTCGCGCAACTGACGGAAGACACGCAGCTCATGCTGACCGAACACGCGGCGCGCTGTGAGTGGCCACTTCTTTGGCAACGAGGCCGATTTGCGCTTGGGCGCAAATCGCAGCCAAAGTACTCCAGCGGCCGCCAGCAACAGAAGCGACAGCGAAGCGATGACCCAAGACACGCTCATCGGCCAGGTTTCTTTGCAGAGGTCAGTGAAGAAAGCGCGCCTGCACGGGCAGCCCAAGTCGCACGTGCAGAATTGTCTATGTTAGCGATCGCGACGGGCGTGACCACCCCTTGCTCGCGTGCCCGTCCGGCCGCCCGGGTGGGCTCGCCTGCGATCCGCTACGCTTGCGCCCGATGGAACGCAACACGCGCCAACGCACCGCCATTCGCAACGCCCTGGCGCAGGCGCGCCGGCCGCTGCTGCCCCAGGAGGTGCTGCAAGCCGCGCAGACCGTCGCGCCCCGGCTCGGGCTGGCGACCGTGTACCGCAACCTGAAGTCGCTGGTCGAGGACGGGGAGCTGTGCACGGTTGAACTGCCGGGTGAAAACCCGCGTTTCGAGTTCGCGGGCCGCCAGCACCACCACCACTTCCAGTGCACGTTTTGCCAGCGCGTGTTCGACGTGCATGCCTGCCCGGGCGACCTGTCGCGGCTGGCGCCACCCGGGTTCACGGTGCTAGACCACGAACTGACGCTGTACGGCCGCTGTGGCGAGTGCGGTGCCCCGGCCGCCTGAAGCTGCGTTGGCGCCCGAGCCCCTGGTCTTCCAGGGCTGGGGGCTGGACGCCCGAGCGGGCCCGAGCCTGAGGCGCGCTCTGAAGAATCGCTAAAGCCGCTAAGCCGCGGCCAGCGAAAAGCCCACGCGCGTGAGCCCGTCGCCCGAGCTGGCCAGCGGCTCGCCGCGGTGCATGCGCGCAATGGCCGCCACGATGGCCAGGCCCAGGCCGTGGTGCGCGCCCTCGGCCGTGCAGCGCACGGTGTCGACGCGGAAGAAGCGGTCGAAGATGCGCGGCAGCGCCTCGGGGGCGATGGCCGGACCGGTGTTCTCGACCTCCAGCCGCACCGGCTCGCCCGGCGCCGCCTGCACGATGCGCACCGCCAGCGGCGTGCCCGGCTGCGCGTAGCGCGTGGCGTTGCCGATCAGATTGGACAGCGCGCGCTTGACCAGCGGCTCGTCCACCGCCACCGCGGCATCGCCGTCGATGCGCACCTCGAGCGCCGCGTCTTCGAGCGCGGCCTCGTGGAACTCGATCACCTGCCGCGCCAGCGTCGCCAGGCTCAGGGGCTCGCCACGGCGCGCCGCGGCGCCGCGGTCGGCCTGGGCCAGGAACAACATGTCGTTGACCAGGGCCGACAGGCGCTGCAGCTCCTCGAGGTTGGACGACAGCGTCTCCTCGAGCTCGCTGCGGCTGCGCTCGCGCGACAGCGCCAGCTCGGTGTGGCCGATCAGCGCCGCCAGCGGCGTGCGCAGCTCGTGGGCGACATCGGCGTTGAAGCTCTCCAGCTGCACGTAGGCGCGCTCCAGCCGGCCCATCAGCGCGTTGAACTGGTCGACGGCCGGCTGCAGCTCTTCCACCGGCTCGGCCAGCTTCAGGCGCTGACCCAGGCGCTGGGCGTCGATGGCGCGCGTCTGCGCGGCCAGGTCCATCATCGGCGCCAGGCCGCGCTTGACGGTGCGGAACACCAGCAGGCCCACACCCAGCCCCCCGGCCAACGCCGTGGCCAGCAGCGCCAGCGCGATGCCGGCAAGCATGCGTCGGTCTTCGCCGCAGTTCAGCACCATCGTGCCGCGGATGCGGCCGCCGGCCACATTGGCCGGCGTCTCGATCTCGAACTGATTGGTGAGCACGCGGTCGGAGTGGATGTCGAAGGTGGGCGTGCCATCGCGGTAGAGCTCGCTGCCATCGGCGCGCAGCAGCACGACGTAGGTGTCGGGTCGGCGCATGGCGTAGAAGGTCATCTTGGCAATGACCTCGGCCTCGCCGAGCTGCATGGTGTTGCGCACGATCTCCTTCGCGATCGAGGCCTTCACCTCCCACTGCTCGGCGTGCTTGCGCGCGAACTGGCTGCTGGCGAAGGCCCACAGCAGCGCGCACAGCAGCGCCAGGCCGATGAAGGTCTGCACCGCCACCATCCAGCTCAGGCGGCGGCTGATCGAGTGGCGCACCGTGTCGCAGGCCTTGGGCTTGGCGGTGGCGTCGAGCACGGCACTCACGACGTGGCCTCCACGCCCGCCACCGCCGCGGGCAGCACCTCGCCCGAGCGCTGCTCGAGCACGTAGCCCATGCCGCGCACGTTGTGCAGCAGCTTGCCGCGGAAGGGGTCGTCGAGCTTGGCGCGCAGACGGCGCACGGCCACCTCGACGACGTTGGTGTCACTGTCGAAGTTCATGTCCCACACCTGCTCGGCCAGCGTGCTGCGCGACAGGATCTGGCCCTGGCGGCGCAGCAGCAGCGTCAGCAGCGCGAACTCCTTGGCTGTGAGGTGCAGCCGCTGGCCCGCGCGCACCGCCTTGCGGCTGACGAGATCGAGCTCCAGGTCGGCCAAGCTCATGAGGGTGGCCGACGCCACCGGCGCGGCGCTGCTGGCCGCGCCGCGGCGCAGCTGCGCGCCCACACGCGCCAGCAGTTCAGAAAAGGCAAAGGGCTTGACGAGGTAGTCGTCGGCGCCGGCCTCGAGGCCGCGCACGCGGTCTTCGACGCGCTCGCGCGCCGTGAGCATGAGCACTGGCGTGCGGCGCCGCTCGCGCAGCGCCTTCAGCAGGCCGAAGCCATCGATGCCCGGCAGCATGATGTCCAGCACCACGAGCGCGTAGTCGCCGTCCAGCGCCAGCCGGCGGCCCTCGATGCCGTCGCGCGCCAGGTCGACGACATAGCCGTTCTCGCCGAGCGCGCGGTGCAGGTAGTCGGCGAGCTTGGGGTCGTCTTCGACGACGAGGATGCGCATGGCAGGGGGCGGACACGGGTGACGCCGGCAGGTTGCGGCCCCGGGATTGTCTCGCCGCCCGGGGTGGGCGTGCATTACGGATTTGTCATCCACGTGTTCGGCTGGCGTGAACCGCGGTGTTCACAGTTCATCCCACGCCGACAGCGATCGGTGCTGACAGAACGCAAGACCTCCTCTCTTCCACCGTCAACCGAAACCCAACCGGAGCTACACCATGAACCGCACCTCCTTCATCTCCCTCGTCGCCGCCGCTGCCGCCCTCGTGCTGGCCGCCGCTCCCGCCCAGGCCTCGCTCAACGGCGCTGGCGAAGGCATCCCGGGCTATCCGCACGAGACGGCCGCCGCCCACAGCACCGTGAGCCGCGCCGAAGTTCGTGCCGAAGCCGCTCGCGCCCTGGCCGAAGGCCGCATCGCAAGCGGCGAAGCCGGCGTGACCGCCGCGGCCGCCACGCCGCGCGCCATCAGCCTCGAGCGTGTGCAGGTGCGTGCCGAAGCCGCCGAGGCCCAGCGCCTGGGCCTGATCGCCAGCGGCGAAGGCAGCGTGGTCTACACCGCGCCGCAGCTGGCGCAGATCACGGCCGCCGGCGAGCGCGCCAGCCGCATCGTCGTGGCCGGCCAGCGCTGAAAGCCGCTCAGCTGCCCGCCAGCACCAGCTGCGTGCAGCGGAACACCACCAGCGTGCGCCCGCTCTCGGCGTGCTTGACGGTGGCGTCCCAGACCTGCGTCGTGCGCCCCACATGCACGGGGCGCGCGACGCAGCGCACCGTGCCGTCGCGCGCGGTGCCCAGGTGGTTGCTCTTCAGCTCCACCGTCGTGAAGCCGCGCGCACCCGGCGGCAGGAACAGCACGCAGCCGTAGCCGCAGCAGGTGTCGGCCAGGCTCACCAGCGAGCCGGCGTGCAGAAAGCCGTTGGGCGCCATCAGGTGCGGCTGCACGCGCATCTCGGCCTGCACCTCGCCGCCGTCAGCGGCCGCCTGCACGGCGGTGAACACCATGCCCAGATGCCCCGGCAGGCCGCTCTGGCCGCGGGCGTTGAGTTCGTCCAGCGAAGTGCTCGTCATCGGTGCTCCCGCGTCAGGAAGTCCTTGCCGCCACGCCGTCGGCGCGCAGCCATGTCAGCACCTCGTCCCACAAGGGCCGCGCCGAGGCGCGGAAGTAGCCCATGTGGCCGATGGAACGCAGGCCCAGGCTCGCCGGGTGCAGGTCAACGTGGCGGCGTTCGGCGTTGCGGTAGGCGGCCATGAAGGCATCGCGCGAGGCCGGCGGTGCCCAGTGGTCGTCGAGCGCATTGAGCGCCACGATCGGCGTGCGCACGGCGGCAAAGCGCTCGGCCAAGCGCTCGCCGCGCATCGCCGGGTCGTCGAAGAAGTAGCGCGGGAAGCCGCACCAGCGGCGCCACTGCCGGTACACCGGCAGCGGCAGGTCTTCGCCCATGCCGAGCAGGCTCCAGGGCAGGTAGCCCTTCCAGCTTGTCAGCAGCGGGCCCAGCACGCGCCACATCGCCAGCACGCGCAGCCGCTCGGCAAAGGGCATCCAGCCATGCCAGCCGGCGCCGGTGGCGAAAGTGACGAAGCGCGCCACGCGCTGGTGGTTGGGCAGCAGACCGAAAGCGTGGCCGCCGTAGGAGTGGCCGACCATGAACAGCGGCAGGCCGTCCTCGGGCACGGCGTCGACCGCGGCGGCCAGATCGAGCCGCGCCCAGTCGAGGTAGTCCATCTCGAAGCCGCGCAGCGTGTCGGGGCGCGACAGGCCGATGCCGCGGTAGTCGAGCGTTAGCACCTCGAGTCCCTGGGCGGCGGCATGCTGCGCAAAGCGGCGGTAGAAGCGCTGCGGCACCCCCGTGGCGCCGGCCACGACCAGATGGCCCTGGCGCGGCCCGACGGCGGCATAGCGCAGGGCCGTCAGGCCGAAGCCGTCGGCGGCGCGCAGGTGCAGCACTTCGCCTTCGGTGGCGTCGGCATCGAGTTCGGGTCGGTCGTTCAGCTGGCTCATCGGGGGCTCCGTCGGGCGTGTTCGATCTCGCGCTGCAGCAAGGCCAGCAGCGCCTGGGCGGCCTCGGCCATGGGCGCGCCGCTGCCGGCCACGCGGGCCTGCATCAAGGCGCCTTCGTAGGCCGCCACGACCAGCGCCGCCAGGCCGCCGGCCTGCGCCGGCGCGATGCCGGCCGTGGCAAGCAGGCGGGCCAGCCGGGTGCGAGGCCGTGGCCAGCGCGGCACGCACAGGGCCGTCGTCGGCGGTGGTTTCCAGGGCCACGGTGGCCAGCAGGCAGCCGCGCTCGTAGCCGCTGCGCTCGAGCTGGCCTTGCGCCAGGGCCAGCCAGCCGGCCAGCGTGGGCAGCGGGTCGGCGCGCGCCACCACCAAGCGGTCGAGCGACGCGGTGATGTGCGCCGCGGTGGCCTCGATGGCCGCCACGGCCAGCGCCTGCTTGCCCCCGGGGAAGTGGTGGTAGAGCACGCCCTTGGGCGCGTCGGCCGCGGCCAGCAACTCGGCCAGGCCGACGCCGTGGTAGCCGCGCTGCTGCAAGGCGCGCGACATCGCCTGGATCAGGCGTTCGCGGGTGCCGGCGGGTGCGAGAGGAGGAACGGGGGCCATGCCCCATTTTCTAGACCAGTCGGTCTAGTCTGAAGTTCCGCACCCTGACTTAAGGCGTGGCGTAGCCAAGTGCTTGTCACGACTCACAAATTCGGCCCTTTTGGGCCTTTTTTGTGCCTGA
>JBIJAP010000483.1:0-2817 GCA_044345715.1 Rubrivivax sp. | reverse complement strand
CCGCTTCATGCGTGCGCTGCTGGACTGCGACAAGCCCGTGGTGGCGGCGGTCACCGGCGCGGCCATCGGCATCGGCACGACGATGCTGTTGCACTGCGACTTCGTCTACGTCTCCGACGAGGCCCGCCTGGCGATGCCCTTCGTGGCGCTGGGCCTGGTGCCCGAGTACGCCAGCAGCCTGGTGGTGCCGCAGCTGATGGGCCACCGCCGCGCGGCCGAGAAGCTGCTGCTGGGCGACCCCTTCACGCCCGAACAGGCCGTGGAGTGCGGCATTGCCAGCGCCGTGCTGCCGGCCGGCGAGGTGGTGGCGCATGCGCGCCGCGTGGCCGAGCGCTTCAACGCGCTGCCGCCCGGCGCTGTGCGCGAGGCAAAGCAGCTGATGCGCGCGCCGCAGCGCGAGCTGACGCTGCAGACCATTCGCTCCGAAGGCGAAATCTTCGGCCGCCGCCTGCGCAGCCCCGAGGCGATGGAAGCCTTCCAGGCCTTCCTGCAGAAGCGCAAGCCCGACTTCAGCAAGTTCTGAACACCGGCCGCTATGTCGCTCACCGCCAAGCTCATGCTCTCGCCGCTGCTCGTGGCGCAGGCCTTGCGCACGCGCTCGAAGCTGCCGGTGCTGCCCGAGGCCGCCGGCCCGCGCGACGGCGTGGTCGGGCGCGGGCCGGCGCTGCGGCTGCTGATCACGGGTGACTCATCCGCGGCCGGCGTGGGCGTGGTGCACCAGCGCGATGCGCTGGCCTTGCGGCTGGCGCAGGAGCTGGCCGCGCGCGGTGGCCGCCAGGTGCACTGGCGGCTCCTGGCGCAGAGCGGGCTCACGACCGCGCAGACGTTGGCGCTGCTGGAGCGCGAGCACCCGGCGGCCGGGCCGGGCGGACACTTCGACATCGCGGTGGTGGTCACCGGCGTCAACGATGTCGTCGACCAGATCCCCTCGCGCCGCGCGGTCGCCGTGCGCGAGGCGCTGGCCAACCGGCTGCGCAACGGCCTGGGTGCGGCGCACGTGGTGTTTGCGCCGCTGCCGCCGGTGCACCTGTTCCCGGGCCTGCCGCAGCCCCTGCGCTGGGTAGCCGGCGCCGACGCCAAGCGCCACGACCGTGCGCTGGGCGAATGGGTGTGCACCCGCAGCGACGTCTCGCGCGCCGAGATCGAGCTGCCGCTGAACGCCGGGCTGATGGCTGACGACGGCTTCCACCCCGGGCCCACCGTCTACCGCATCACGGCCCACGCCATCGCGCTGCACGTGCATCAGCAAGGCCTGCTCGCCGCGGGCTGAGCCCTGGGGCCCTCGATTCGGGCCTATCGGCCTGCATTCCGGCGCATGCGGTGGTGGCGCGCCACGGCGGCTTCCACAATCGCCGGCATGAACTCCACGCTCGACACCGAACGCGGCCCTTTGCCCGGCTTGCCCCCGGCCCACGTGCTGCGCGCCTACCTCGTGGGCTGCGTGCCGCTGCTGGTGGTGTACATGATCGCCACCGAGACCGACGGCGACCTCAGTCGCGGCTTCGATCTGCTCAACGCACTTGGCGCCACCTTCCGCTTCGTCGGCCCGGCCTTCGTGCTGCTGCTGCCGGTGTGGGACATCACCGGCTGGCTCGAGCGCGCCGGCGTGCGCGTGGGCCTGCTGCTGCTGGCGCACGGCGCGCTGGCCATCGTGTTTGCCGTGGCGGTGCAGTGGAGCAGCTACGGCCTGATCTGGCTGTGGAGCGGCCCGGCCGCGGCCGAGCGCGCGCTGAACGCCTGGTTCATCTGGCAGGCGATGTTCATGATGATGATGTACTGGGCCGCGGCGGGCGGCTTCACCGCCTACCGCGCGGTGCGGCGCGCGCGTGCCGAGGCGGCGGCCAGTGCGCAGGCGCGCGAGCTGCTCGCGCGCAGCGAACTTGAGGCGCTGCGCAGCAAGCTCAACCCGCACTTCCTGTTCAACACGCTGCACGGCATCGTCACGCTGGTGCGCAAGGATGCGGTGCGCGCCGAGCGTGCGCTGCTGATGTTCAGCGACCTGCTGCGCTACGTGCTCGACACCGAAAAGGCCGGCAGCGACGCTGTGCCGCTGGCCGACGAGCTGGCCTTCACGCGCGACTACCTGGCGCTGGAGCAGCTGCGCCTGGGTGACCGGCTGCAGGTGCAGTGGCAGGTGGAGCCGGCGGCCGAAGCGGTGGAGATCCCGGTGCTGACGCTGCAGCCGCTGGTGGAAAACGCCATCAAGCACGCCTTCAACCCGCGCACGCTGCCCGGCACGCTGGTGATCTCGGCCCGCGTCGTGGCGGGCGAGCTGCAACTGGTGGTGCGCGACGACGGCCCCGGCGCCACCGCGCAACCGGCCGCCGCCGGCCATGGCCTGGGCCTGGCCACCGTGGCGCGTCGGCTGGCCTTGCTGCACGGCGAGCGCGGCACGCTGGCGGTGCACACCGCGCCCGGTGCCGGCTTCGAGGTGCGGGTGCAACTGCCCGCGTTCGACGGCACGGGGAGTCTGTGATGAGCCTGCGTCCGGACCCCCTGCCCGTGGTGCTGTGCGACGACGAACCACTGGCCCGCGAAGCTCTGCGTGACCTCATCGCCGCCGACGAACGCCTGCTGCTGGTTGGTGAGGCGGCCGACGGTGCGCAGGCGCTGAAGCTGCTGCGCGCGCTGAAGCCGCGCCTCGTGTTCATGGACATCCAGATGCCCGAGCTCACCGGCCTGGAGGTGGTGCGCCAGCTGGCCGGGCTGCAACCCTGGCCGGCCATCGTCTTCACCACCGCTTACGACCAGCACGCCGTCACGGCCTTCGAGCTGCACGCGGTGGACTACCTGCTCAAGCCCTTCAGCCGCGAGCGC
>JBIJAP010000287.1:0-5046 GCA_044345715.1 Rubrivivax sp. | reverse complement strand
CCCCGGCGCCGCAGCGGCGGAGCAGGCACTCGCCAGCCGCGCCGACACGCCGCTGGAGCGTGTGCTGGTGCGCGACCGCGGGCAGATCTTCCCCATCGCGGTGGCCGAGATCGAATACCTCAAGAGCGACAGCAAGTACACGGCCATCGCCGCGCGCGGCAGCCAGTTCTACGTGCGTGTGCCACTGGCCGAGCTGGAACCGCGGCTGCCGAAGGCCCGCTTCCTGCGCGTGCACCGCAACGCCATCGTCAACTTGGACTTCGTGCTGTCGATGAAGCCCGATGAGCAGTCGCAGCTGGAGCTGCTGATGAAGGACGGCAGCACGCTGCTGGCCAACCGCGACGCCAGCAAGGCGCTGCGAGACGCGGCGATCTGATCGGCGTTACCTGAACAAGCCCAGCCGCTGGGCCTCGAGCGCCGCTTCGGCGCGCGAGCTCACGTTGAGCTTGCGGTAGATCTGCTTCACGTAGTCGGCGATGGTGTGGCGGCTCAGGCCGAGCTGCACGCCGATCTCCGGCAGCGTGTAGCCTTTGGCCACGCGCAGCAGCACCTCGCTCTCGCGGTCGGTGAGGTTGACGTTGGGCAACAGGTTGCTCTGCGCCTGCGGCCGGCTCTTGGCACTGAAGTAGGCCATCACGCGGCGCGCGATGCTGGGGCTGAGTGGCGGCTCGCCCTGGCTGATGCGCTGCAGCTGCTCGGTGATGAGCTCGCGTGCCTGCTCCTTGAGGATGTAGCCAAAGGCGCCGGCCTGCAGCGCCGGGAACAGGTGCTCGTCGTCGTCGTGGATCGTGACGACCACGCTCTGTGCATCGGGCTGCAGATCGCGCAGCTTCGTCACCACGTCGACGCCGCTGCCATCGGGCAGACCCAGGTCGACGAGAGCGAGATCGAACTTCACGGCCGCGACCAAGGCGATCGCGTCGTGCACGCGGGCGCTCTCGGAGATCGTCGCGCCCGGAAACACCTGCTGCACCAGCTTGCGCAGCCAGGCCCGGATCTCCGGCAGGTCTTCGAGCAACAGGATGTTCTTCATGATGGCTGATTGCACCCACTGTCAGCGGGCGCCCGAGGATCGTCCCGCATGTTATCGGCCGCCGGCCTTGCCTCCTGGGGGCTAGATTGAGCGATCCAGAGGAAGCGTGAGACGTATCACGGTGCCGTAACCTGGGCTGCTCTCCACCAGGCACTGTCCTTGCAGCTGCTTGGCACGGCTCTTCATGCTGGCCAGGCCATGGCCGCGGTCGAGCCGGCCCTCGAGCTCGGCCGAGATGCCGTCACCGTTGTCGGTGACGACGATCTGCAAGTCGCCGTCTGCGATCTGCGCCGTCAGCGTGCAGCGCGTGGCGTGGCTGTGCTTGATGACGTTGCTGGTGGCCTCGCGCAGGATGCGCGTGGTCTGCACGTAGGCGCGCGCGCTCAGGCGCTGATGCAGGTCTTCGGGGGCATCCCATTCGCCGTCGATGCCAGCCTGGCCGAGGCGGCCGATGACCTCGGCGCGCCAGTCGCCCAGTGCGTCGGCCAAGCGCACGGCCTTGCCGGTGAGGCCGCGCACCGACAGGCGCATCTCCTCAAGCGCCTCGCGCGCCAGCGTGCTGATGCGTTCGCTGTCGCTGGTGTGCACGATGGTCAGCAGCTTGGCGCCGAGGTCGTCGTGCAGGTCGGCCGCGATGCGCTTGCGTTCCTTCTCGGTGATCTGCTCCACCTTCATTTCGGCGAGCTGGCGAAAGTTGCGTTCGATCTCGGCCGTGGCTTCGCGCACGCGCTGCTCGAGCTGCTGCTTGCCTTGCTCGGCCATCTGCAGCGCATAGCCATGCTGCTGCATCAGGCGCAGGCCCACCAGCGCCAGCACGAGCGGCACCGCCAGCTCGGCGGTGTTGGCGGCCGCGATGGGCCAGCCGGCCCATTGCACGCCAAACTCGATGACGCCGGCCAGCGCCGCCACGGCCAGCAAAGGGCCCATCACCTGGACCGAGCGTGGGTGGCGACGCCGCCGGACATGCCACAGCGCTGCCGCGGCCACCTGCAGTGCCAGCACGCCGTACCAGACCGTGGCCACCGCGTGCAGCCGCGTGGTGCCGGCCGCCAGCAGCGTGAGCGCCAGCAGCGCTGCCTGCACCGGCAGCACGCGGTCGACCAACGACTGCCGCAAGCCGCCGTAGCGCAACAGGAACTGCACGGCGGCCCAGCTGGTGAAGCCGAGCAGGGCCACGATGATGAATTCGGTCTCGCTGTGGCCCAGCGGCACTTCGCGCAGCCACAGGCGCATATTCAGCAGCGCCCAGCCCAAGCACAGGGCGCCGAAGTAGGCGAGGTGGCTGTCGCGCCGATGCAGGTAGCCGAGCACGAACATGAAGCCGCCGGTCAGCAGCAGCACCGCACTGGCCGCTTGCGGCGCGTGCACCTGCAGCACCATCGCGCGGGCGTGGCGCGCCTCGAGCACCGACTGCGGGCCGATGCGCAGCTCCGACAGCGCGCCGGCGCGCAACCGCGAGCCGCTGCCGGCGATGTCGTGGCCGGCCACGCGCAGATCGAGTGTGTTCTCGCCAGTCAGCAGCATCGCCTCGGGCAGCGGCACCAGCAACGGGTGGTTGCAGTTGTTGGTCAGCGGCGGCTGCATGCGGCCGCCGCGCATCAGCAACCGGCCATTGAGATGCACCTCGACGTTGCTGCACACCCGTTCGATCCACAGCGCAGGCATGTCGCCAGGCAGCCCTTGCGGCGCCTTGAAGCGAACCCGGTACCAGAGCGAGCCCCGGAAGCCCGGGCGGCTGTGTGCCCACTCGTCGGGCAGGGCCACGGTCGAGGCCGACGTCGTGACCGGGAAGGCGTCTTCGGGGCCTTGTGCGGTGAGGGCGCTGCGCAGCAGTTGGACCTCGCCGGGCCCGGCAGCGCCCGCCGAGGCGCAGGCGACCCACAAGCCGATCCACAGCCCCAGAACCCATCGTTGCAAGACCCGCGTCACCCCATGGCAAAGCCAAGCGGGGTGGCGGGCGAACGAAGGCGGTGGTGGCGGCAACACGAGGGCCCGATTCTGCCCGCGACGGCGGCGCAGGGTGGCTGCCACAATGTGCACGACGCATCCGATCGCACCCAGCCGCCACCCCTTGATCCGCCGCCACACGATCGCCGACGCCGACAACCGCCGCCTCGCCGAGGCCTGCGGGCCGCTCGACGAACACCTGCGCCGCGTCGAAGAAGCCCTCGGCGTGAGCCTGCAGCGGCGCGGCGCGGTGTTCCGTGTGCAGGGCCCCGGGCCTGCGGTCGACCGCGCGGTGGCGCTGATCGACACGCTGTACGCGAGCGCTGACCGGCCTGTCGATGCGGCGCAGGTGCAACTGCTGTTGGTGGAAGACGCCACGGGCGCGCCAGCAGCCCCAGTGCACACAGCGGCGACCCCGAAGGCGCCGGCCGCGCCGACCCTGCCGCCCGCAGGCGAGCTCGTGTTGCACACCCGCCACGCCGACCTGCGCGGCCGCACGCCCAACCAGGTGCGCTACCTGCAGCAGATGCTCGCGCACGACATCACCTTCGGCATCGGCCCGGCCGGCACCGGCAAGACCTTTCTCGCCGTGGCCTGCGCGGTGGATGCGCTCGAACGCCAGGGCGTGCAGCGCATCGTGCTCACGCGCCCGGCGGTCGAGGCCGGCGAGCGCCTGGGCTTTCTGCCCGGCGACCTGGCGCAGAAGGTCGATCCCTACCTGCGCCCGCTGTACGACGCGCTCTATGACCTGATGGGTTTCGACCGCACGACCAAGGCCTTCGAGAAAGGCCAGATCGAGATCGCGCCGCTGGCCTTCATGCGCGGGCGCACGCTGAACCACGCCTTCGTCATCCTCGACGAGGCGCAGAACACCACGCGCGAGCAGATGAAGATGTTCCTCACGCGCATCGGCTTCGGCAGCCGGTGTGTCGTGACCGGCGACACCAGCCAGATCGATCTGGCCAAGGGTGTCGAGAGCGGCCTCGTCGACGCGCAGCGCGTGCTGGCCCGCGTGCCGGGCATCGGGTTCACCCCGTTCACGGCCGCCGACGTGGTGCGCCACCCGCTGGTGGCGCGCATCGTCGACGCCTACGAGCAGCACGCAGAGCCGCGCCGGTGAAGCCGACGCTGAGCCTGTCGCTGCAGTTCGCCGACGCCCGCCACAAGGCGCTGCTGGCGCGCCACACGGTGGCGCGCTGGGTGCGCGCGGCGCTGCTGAACCCCGGCGAGATCACGGTGCGCATCGTCGGTGCCGACGAAGGCCGCGAGCTCAACCGCGAGTACCGGCAGAAGGACTACGCCACCAACGTGCTCACCTTCGACTACCAGCACGAGCCCGTGGTGCTGGCCGACCTCATCCTGTGCGCGCCCGTGATCGAGGCCGAGGCGCACGACATGGGCATCGGCCTCGATGCGCACTACGCGCACCTGCTGGTGCACGGCACGCTGCACGCGCAAGGCTTCGACCACGAGACCGCCAAAAAAGCGCGCGAGATGGAGCCGCGCGAAAGCGCCTTGATACAGGCGCTGGGCTTCGCCGATCCCTACGCGCGCTGAGCCCCGGCCCAGCGAAAGCCAGGGATCCGGCTCTGCCGGTCCCTCGGCGAACGGCCCCCTCGGGGGGCAGCGAGCGAGAGCGAGCTTGGGGGCCTCATTTCGTGCCGTAGATGCGGTCGCCCGCGTCACCGAGACCCGGCACGATGTAGCCGTGGTCGTTCAACTCGCGGTCGATGGCCGCGGTGTAGATCGGCACGTCGGGGTGGTGCTTCTGCAGGTTGGCGATGCCCTCGGGCGCCGACACCAGGCTGACGAAGCGGATGGTCTTCGGCCGCGTCTCCTTGAGCCGGTCGACCGCTGCCACCGCGCTGTTGCCGGTGGCCAGCATCGGGTCGAGGACGATGGCGTCGCGCTCGTGCATCTCGCCGGGCATCTTGAAGTAGTACTCCACCGCCACCAGCGACTTCGGGTCGCGGTACAGGCCGACATGGCCCACCCGCGCGCCGGGCACGACCTCGAGCATGCCGTCGAGAAAGCCCGCGCCCGCGCGCATGACGACCCCAAACACC
>JBIJAP010000152.1:0-7885 GCA_044345715.1 Rubrivivax sp. | reverse complement strand
AGCGCCGGCGTCGCCACGTAGGCCATGGCGCCAGCGAACAGCACGATCAGCCCCTGCAGCATGAACACCATGTCGCGGCTGAAGCCGCTGATCTCGAAAGCCAGTTCGCTGCCGCCCTGGTACAGCGCGCCGAACAGCAGCGCCGCCAGCACGATGCCGCCCGGGTGGTTGCGGCCGATCAGGCTGACGGCAATGCCGGCAAAGCCCGCGCCGGCCACGAAGTCGGGCAAGAGGCGGCCGTGCACGCCGGCGATCTCGTTCACGCCCACCAGGCCGCCCATGGCACCGGCCGCGGCCATGCTGGCCACCATCAGCTTCTTCGGCTGGATGCCGGCGTACAGCGAGGCCTCGGGTGCAAAGCCCACGGCGCGCAGCGCGTAGCCGCCGCGGCTCTTCCAGAGCACGAGCCAGGTCATCCAGGCGGCGGCGGCGGCCAGCAGAACCGTCAGGTTCAGCGGTGTGCGCGGCCACTCGATGCCGATCCAGGCCAGCGCCTCGTGCATGCCGGGCATCTTGGCGCTAGGGTCGAAGGCGCGGCTCTCGGGCGTCATGTTGCCCGGCTCCTTCAGCGTGTTGACGAGCAGGTAGGCCAGCAGCGCCGAGGCGATGAAGTTGAACATGATGGTCGTGATGACCGTGTGGCTGCCACGCCAGGCCTGCAGCGCGCCCGGCACCGCGCCCCACAGGCCGCCGAAGGCTGCCGCGGCCAGCACCAGCAGCGGCAGCATCGCCCAGGCTGGCAGGTGCGCGCTGAAGGCCAGCGCCGCGATGCCGGCACCGAGCCCGCCCATGATGGCCTGGCCTTCACCGCCGATGTTGAACAGCCCGCCGTGGAAGGCGATGGCCACCGCCAGCCCGGTGAAGACAAAGGTGGTGGCGTAGTACAGCGTGTAGCTGATGCCCGCCTGCGAGCCGAAGGCGCCCTTGGCCAGCAGCGTGAGCACCTGCAGCGGGTCGAAACCCACCAGCAGCGTCACGCCGCCGGCCACCAGCAGCGCGATGGCCAGGTTGACGGCCGGCAGCAGGGCCACGTCCATCCAGCGCGGCAGTTCTATCGGTTGGCTCATGACGGCTGGCTCAATGCGCCCCTCCCATCAGGCGGCCGAGCGCGGCCTCGCTGCACTGCGCGATCGGCAGCTCACCGGCCACGCGGCCGGCGTTCATGACGATCACGCGGTCGGCGAGCGCCAGGATCTCGTCGAGCTCCGACGACACCACGAGCACCGCGCCGCCATCGTCGCGCATGGCGCGCAGGCGGCCGTGGATGAACTCGATGGCGCCGATGTCGACGCCGCGCGTGGGCTGGCCCACCAGCAGCACCTGCGGCGCGTGTTCGCCACCCTGCGCCTCGCGCGCCAGCACGAGCTTTTGCTGGTTGCCGCCGCTGAACTTGCTGCTGCGCAGCTGCGGGTTGCGCGGGCGCACGTCGTAGCGCTCCATCATCTCGGCGCAATCGTCGCGCATGCGGCGCTGGCGCATCCAGGCCAGCATGGCGCGCGCCGTGTAGCGCGGGGCGTCCTGGTAGCCGAGCGTGGCCGATTCCCAGGCGTCGAAGGGCAGCACCAGGCCGCGCTTGTGGCGGTCTTCGGGCACGTGGGCCAGGCGCAGCGCGCGGGCCGTGCGGGTGTCGATCCAGCGGCCGGGCTCGAAGCGCTGGCCGCCGAGTTCGAGCGTGCCGGCCGCGGGCGCGAGCAGGCCGGAGAGCACGTCGAGCAGCTCGCTCTGGCCGTTGCCCGAAACACCGGCGATGCCGACGATCTCGCCGGCGTGCAGCGTCAGCGACACGTCGGCCAGGCGCGCCACGCCGAGCTCGTCGGTCCAGGCCAGGCCGCTGGCGCGCAGCAGCGCCGGGCCGGCCTCACGCGCCGCGGTGTCGCCGCGGCCCAGGTTGACGCGACGGCCGACCATCGCCTCGGCGAGGCCGTCGATCGAGGTGTCGCCAATGGCGCAATCGAGCACCACCTGGCCGCCGCGCATCACCGTGACGGCGTCGCACAGGGCCATGATCTCCTTGAGCTTGTGCGTGATCAGCAGCACCGTGGTGCCGCGGTCGCGCAGCGTTCGCAGCGTCACGAACAGCTGCTCGGTCTCGGCCGGCGTGAGCACCGCGGTGGGCTCGTCGAGGATGAGGATGCGCGCGCCGCGGTACAGGGCCTTGAGGATTTCGAGGCGCTGGCGCTCGCCCACCGGCAGCTCGTGCACCAGGGCATCGAGCGCCACCACCAGGCCGGTGTCGCGCATCAGCGCGTCGAGCTTGCCGCGCACCTCGGCGCGCGCGGTCGGCAGGCTCCAGCCGGGCTCGGCGCCGAGCATGATGTTGTCGAGCGCGCTGAGCGTGTCCACCAGCATGAAGTGCTGGTGCACCATGCCGATGCCCAGAGCGATGGCCTCGCGCGAGCCGCGGATGCGCGCGGGCCGACCCTCGATCGCGATCTCGCCCCCGTCGGCTTCGTAGAAGCCGTAGAGGATGCTCATCAGCGTGCTCTTGCCGGCGCCGTTTTCGCCGACGATGCCGTGCACCGTGCCCACCGCCACCGTGAGGTTGACCGCGCGGTTGGCGTGCACGGCGCCGAAGCGCTTGTCGATGTGGCGCATGGCCACCGCGGGGGGCGCCGGGTTGGCGGCTGTCACGGGCGCAGGCTCTGCAGAGATGCCGCACGCCTGACCGCTATCGCCGTTCGCACTGAGCCTGTCGAAGTGCCCGCGGGGGCTTCGACAGGCTCAGCCCGAACGGCTGTTTCGCGAGCGCCGGGCGCGGTCACGTGCCGAGGAGGCTCAGGAGGGCGGCCTTACTTGCAGGCGTTGTTGGCCATGAAGTCGATGACCTTGATCTTGCCGCTGATGATGTCGGCGCGTGCCGCATCGACGCGCTTCTTCATGTCGGCCGTCACCAGCTTGGCGTTGTGCTCGTCGATGGCCACGTCCACGCCGCCTTCCTTCAGGCCCAGCGCCGAAGTGCCCGGCTTCACGCCCTTGAAGGCCTCGTACACGGCCACGTCCACGCGCTTGACCATGCTCGTGAGCATGGTGCCGGGTTGGATGTGGTTCTGGTTGCTGTCCACGCCGATGGCGAGCTTGCCGTTGTCCTTGGCCGCCTGGTACACGCCCAGGCCGGTGCCACCGGCGGCGGCGAAGATGACGTCCACGCCCGAGGCGAACTGCGCCTTGGCGAGCTCGCCGCCGCGGGCGGGGTCGTTCCAGGCCGTCGGCGTGGTGCCGGTCATGTTGGCCACGACCTCGGCCTTCGGGTTGGCGAACTTGGCGCCCTGCTCGAAGCCACACTGGAACTTGCGGATCAGCGGGATGTCCATGCCGCCGACGAAGCCGACCTTGCCGCTCTTGCTGGCCATCGCGGCCATCATGCCCACCAGGAAGCTGCCTTCGTGTTCCTTGAACACAATGCTCTGCACGTTGGGCAGCGCCACGACGCTGTCGATGATGGCGAACTGCAGCTTCGGGAACTCCTTGGCCACCTTCTCCAGGCTCGAGCCCTGGCTGAAGCCGATGCCGACGATCGGGTTGGCGCCGCGCTCGGCCATGCGGCGCATGGCCTGCTCGCGCTGCGTGGGGTTGCTGATCTCGAACTCGAGGTAGGTCTTGCCCGTTTCCTTCTTCCACTTCTCGGCCCCGTTGAAAGCGGCCTGGTTGAAGCTCTTGTCGAACTTGCCGCCCATGTCGTAGATGACGGCGGGCTGCGCCAGTGCGGCGACGCTGGCCGTGGCCAGCACGGTGAAGGCCATCAGCTTGTGCATCGGGGAAGTGGGCATGGTGGGTGGTCTCCGAGGTGGGTGTGGCGGAAGCAGGACTAACCGATCAGGATAGCAAGACTCGCACCCGCTGCCGCGGCGGGTTGACCCGGTGCGGCCTACGGGCTCGCAGCCACGCGCGGCGCGTTTCAGCGCTCGCTGCCGCCCAGTTTGTCGAGCAACGCGTCGAGCTCGTCGAGGCTGCCGAACGGGATCGCGATCTCGCCTTGGCCGGCGCGGCCCTTGCGCAGGCGGATCTCCACCGGCGCCGTCAGCGCATCGGCCAGGCGCTCTTCGATGCGAGTGATGTCACGAGGCTTCGGCGTGGCCTTGGCCGTGCGGGCGCTGCCACCGCCGGGCTGCGTGGCGCGCGCCACCAGGCGCTCGGCCTCGCGCACGCTGAGCTTCTTGGACGCGACTTCCTGCGCCGCCATCACCTGCTCGGCCGCCGGCAGCGCCAGCAGGGCGCGGGCGTGGCCCATTTCCAGGTCGCCGGCCAGCAGCATCTGCTGCACCGACTCGGCCAGGTTCAACAGGCGCAGCAGGTTGCTGGCCGCGCTGCGTGAGCGCCCGACGGCCTGCGCCGCCTGCTCGTGCGTGAGGCCGAAGTCGCGCACCAGGCGCTGCAGGCCCTGCGCTTCTTCGAGCGGGTTGAGGTCTTCGCGCTGGATGTTCTCAATGAGCGCCATCACCGCCGCGGCTTCGTCGGGCACCGGCTTGACGAGCACCGGCACCTCGTCGAGGCCGGCCAGCTTGGCGGCGCGGAAGCGGCGCTCGCCCGCGATGATTTCGTACTGGCCCGCGCCGTGCACCGCGGCGTCGAGTGGTCGCACGAGGATGGGCTGCATCACGCCCTGGCTCTTGATGCTTTGCGCCAGTTCGTACAGTGAGCCCTCATCCATGCGCGTGCGCGGCTGGTAGGCGCCGGCGCGCAAGGCGGCCAGCGGCAGCACGGCCGGCGGGCCGGCGGGGAGGGCTGCGGAGGAGGCAGGCGCGTCGAGCACCTTGGGGCCGAGCAGGGCTTCGAGGCCGAGGCCCAGGCCCTTGGGTTTTTTGGTGACCATGAGGGCGATTGTCTCAGCGGCCTTCATCGACCCTCATGCCGCCGATCGGCCGGGAACAGCACGTCGCGCTCGAGCCAGCGCCGCAGCTTCTGCACGCGCGGGTCCATGCGGCCCGGAAAGGTGGACAGGTGCGCCACCACGGCATCGACACGCAGCCACAGGCGGCCGCGCTCGTCGAGCTTCCATTTGCCGCTGATGCGCGCGGCGAGCACGTCGTCGGCCTCGGGGCGCGCCAGCACGCGCTTGAGGGCATCGCCCTGCATCCACATGAAGCGGCCGTCATCGGCCATCGTGAAGATCACGCCCGCGAAGGCGTGGTGGTGGCCTTCGTGGGCCTTCCAGACCTGGTGGTTGAGGCCGTCGCGCGCCTGTTCGCCCAGGCCGATGATCCAGCGCGGCACGAACACGATCACCACCGCCGCGCCCACCGCCACCAGCAGCACATAGAGCGGGCCGTAGCCCCAGGAATGCACCAGCGCCATCAGCGCGATGGCCAGCACCACCAGCGCGGCAAAGGCCTTGTGTTGCGGCGTCATGCCGGGGCCAGGCTGTACAGCAGCGCCAGGCCCTCGGGCCAGCTGCCGAGGCCGCTGTCGGCGTTGAGGTGGCCGCGAGGGCCGGCGTCGACGACTCGGGCGCCCCAGTCGGTGGCCATGGCGCGGGCGCGTTCGCTCGCGCAGTAGGGGTCGTCGCTGCTGATCACGGCGATCGCGCCAAAGGGCAGGCGGCCGCGTGCGATGTCGCGCCAGGGTGCCAGCTGCGGCGGCGCGTCGGGGTGCGCGGTGTCGGGCGGCGCCACCAGCAGTGCACCGGCCACTCGGGCGGTGTGCGCCGAGAACATCGCCCAATGGGCCACCAGTTGGCAGCCCAGGCTGTGCGCGGCCAGCAGCACGGGCGCGGGCTCGGCCAGCAGGACTTCATCGAGGCGCGCCGTCCAGTCGCCGCGCTTGGGCCAGAACCAGTCGGCTTGCTGCACGCGCTCGAAGCCGTGGTCGGCCTCCCACAGGCTCTGCCAGTGGCCGGGGCCGGAGTTTTGCCAGCCGGGCAGCAACAGAACACGATGGGGCAGGGGCATGGCCGTTATCCTTTGCGGCATTGCATCATGAGCGGCTGCGCGCCGCGATGGAAGGGCAGCGATGGCGTTCACCGTGTTCGTCGACGGCCAGGAGGGCACGACCGGCTTGCGCATCCACGAGGTGCTGGCCGGCCGTCGCGATGTCGAGCTGCTGAAGATCGACGCCGACAAGCGCAAGGACGCCGCCGAGCGCGCGCGCCTGCTCAATGCCGCTGACGTGGCCTTTCTGTGCCTGCCCGACGCCGCCGCGCGCGAGGCCGTGGCACTGGTGACGAACCCGCGCACCTGCCTCATCGACGCCAGCACCGCGCACCGCACCGTGCCGGGCTGGGTGTTTGGCATGCCCGAGCTGTGCGCCGGCCAGCGCGAGGCACTGCGCGCGGCCAAGCGCATCGCCAACCCGGGCTGCCACGCCAGCGCCTTCATCCTGCTGCTGCGGCCGTTGGTCGACGCGGGCCTGGTGCCGACGGCCACGGCGCTGTCGGCCACGTCCACCACCGGCTACTCGGGCGGTGGCAAGAAGATGATTGAGCAGTACCAGGCCAAGCCGCTGGAGCAGGCGCTCACGTCGCCGCGCCCCTACGGCCTGAACCTGCAGCACAAGCACCTGCCGGAGATGCTGGCGCACACCGGCCTGACCGCCGCGCCGGTGTTCATGCCCGTGGTGGCCAACTTCTACAAGGGCCTGGCCGTCACGGTGCCGGTGCACATGGCCGCGTTGGGCACCACGCCCGAGGCGCTGCACGCGGCGCTGACGGCACGCTACGCCGACGAACGCTTTGTGCGCGTGATGCCGCTGCGCGACACGGCCACGCTGGAGGCCGGCTTCCTGGACGTGCAGGCCTGCAACGACACCAACCGCGTCGACCTCTTCGTGTTCGCCAACGCGACGCAGGCGTTGCTGGTGGCGCGGCTCGACAACCTGGGCAAGGGCGCCAGCGGCGCTGCGGTGCAGGCGATGAACGTGCACCTGGGCCTGGACGAAGGCCTCGGGCTCTAGGAGCCGGCGAACCCGCAGGAGGCTCGTCTAGGGCCGCTCCAGGTAGTGGTAGCCGTAGCCGTCGACAAAGCCCAGCCGGCGGTACACGGCCAGTGCCGGTGGGTTGGCGGCGTCGACCTGCAGGTAGCACATGGTGCCGCCCAGTGAGGCTCCTAGCGAGAGCAGGTGCTCACACAGAAGCCTTGCAAGACCTTGATTGCGGGCGTCGGGGTGGGTGTAGATGTCGTACAGGCCTGCCAGAGGGGGCTCCATCGCCACCTGGCCGCAGGCCATGACGGCGCCGTCGGCCACGCGCCGCAGGGCCAGGCCGCGGTAGGGTGCGGGCGAGTGCGCCAGGCGCAAGGCGTGGCTGTGCCGGTGTTCGGGCGGTGAGCCGCGCAGCGCGCCCACGGCGTCGGCGAAGGCCTCGCCATCGAGCGGCTCCAGGCGCAGTGCCGCAGGCACCGCGGGTGCCGGGCCGGCGGGCAGCGTGGGGGCCACCAGTACCAACGTCGGGTCGACCGCCACGAAGCCGAGCTGTTGCAGCGCGGCGGGCAGGCTGTCGGGCCGCGTGAACGGCGTGATGCGGAAGATCAGCGGCACCCCGGTGCGCGCGCAGGCGGCCTCGGCGGCGGCCAGGCGCTCGGCCAGCGGCAGCACACCCGGCATCAGCGCCTGTACGCTGCGGGCGCGCCGGGCCTTGCCGGGCAGGGTGCGCACCAGCCAGCCGTCGATCCACCATTGCGAGGGCGGCGCGCTGGCGTTGAGGCACGCGTCTTCCACGCGCGACAACAGCGTGGCAGGCAGCGCCATCGGCTTCAGACCGGGGTGGGGGTTGCGCCCGCCGGGCGACCCATGCGCGCGGCCATCTCGTGCGCGAACTCGATGAACGCGACCGCGCCCTTGCTGGCGGGGTCGAAGGTCACGCCCGGCTGGCCGTAGCTCGGCGCCTCGGCCAGGCGCACGTTGCGCGGAATGACGGTGTTGAACACCTTGTCGCCGAAGTGCGCCTTGAGTTGCT
>JBIJAP010000150.1:0-7913 GCA_044345715.1 Rubrivivax sp. | reverse complement strand
TGGTGGATCACCCCGATGCACTGGCCGCGGCGGCCCCGAAGCCGGCCAAAGCTGCCAGCGCGTACACCCTGGAAGGCCGCCGCCACCTGGCCAGCGTGCCGGCACGCGATCTGGCCAGCGCCGCTGGCGCTCAAGTCCCGTCGGCACGCGCCGACAACCCTGAGGTGGCGCCCCCGTGGGCCCGCCGTCGCCTGGAACCCTTGGCCTTTGCACTGGTGCTGCTCATCAGTGTCGCCGCGTTGGCCGTGGCCACCCGATCCGGCTGAGTCAGCTGAGTCGGTCTCGGCCGCGGCCGCCCCGGGAGGGTCGGCGCAACGCTTGAAACGGGGCTGCCATCGCGATGAAACATCGCGCGATGACACTGCGGCCGCGCGTCCGGCAAGGCGCGCACCCCGTCTGACAGGAGTTGCCCGAAGTCGCACGCTGCCGTTCCGTCTGCCGCGGGCCGTTCTCGTGCCGGCCGCGCCGGCAGCCTGCGTGAAGCCTTGTTGCGCGAGGCCGAGGCCCAGCGCGCGCTGGCCGACCTTTTCCCGCACATGCACTTCGATGCGCTGCGCGCGATCCAGGATCTGTTCCCGCTGGCGCAGCGCGGGAATGACGCCGCCGAGGCCACCGCCCACTGAAGGGCACGCGGGCGGCTGGGGTAAGCTCCCCGGCCATGTTCACCGGCATCGTCCAGGGCGTCTCCCGCGTCGCCCGCCTGACCGACAGGCCCGGCCTGCGCAGCTTTACGCTGCAGCTTCCTACCGGCTTTGATGAGGACTTGGCCATCGGTGCCAGCGTGGCGGTGGACGGCGTCTGCCTCACCGTCACGGCGCGGCCGGCACCCGACCAGGCCGAGTTCGACGTGATGCAGCAGAGCCTGGCGCTCACGACGCTGGGCGGGCTGGGTGAGGGCGGCCGCGTCAACGTCGAGCGGGCCGCCAAGGACGGCGTCGAGATCGGTGGTCACCCGCTGTCGGGTCACATTGACTTCATGGCCACGCTGTCCGAGGTGCGCCGGCCCGAGAACAACCATGTGCTGCGCCTGGCCGTGCCGCCGCCCTGGATGCGTTATGTCTTCGCCAAGGGCTACATCGCCGTCAATGGCGCCAGCCTCACCGTGGCCGAAGCCGGGCGCGAGCCGGGCGGCAGCGGCTGGTTCGAGGTCTGGCTGATCCCGGAGACGCTGCGCATGACGACCTTCGGCGACAAGGCTGTCGGCGATGCGCTGCACATCGAGATCGAGCGCTCGACTCAGGTCTTCGTCGACACCGTGCGCGACGCGGTGGCCGAACGACTGGGGCCGCTGACGGCGGCGGTGGAGGCGCTGCTGGCCGAACGCGGCCTGAGCCTCGACGAGCTGGCGCGGCCGCCGGCACTCACCCGGCGCTGAACGAGGGCTTGGGGCCGGGCAGCCCACTCACTCCGGCTCGCACAGGCAATGCGCCAGCGCCGCCGGCGCGCCATCGGCCGTGCGTGACAAGGCCAGCAGCTCCTGCAGCGCCGCGGCCTCGCCGGCCACCGGCCCGAGCCAGGGCGACAAGGCCAGCAGCGCCGTGCTCTCGGGTGTGCTGAACGGCAGCGGCATCGACGTCGCCACCGAGGCCAGCCCGAAGCGGTCCAGCACCCGGTCCAGCCGGCCGCGCGGGGCCTCGATGTAGCGGCGCGCCGGCGTGCCCTCGATCTTGGCGCGCTGGGCCGCGGCGGCCACCGCGTCTTCCAGGCCACCCAGGCGGTCGACCAGGCCCAGGCCCAGCGCGTCGCGCCCGCTCCACACGCGCCCCTGGGCCACGGCCTCGATCTGCGCCACCGTCTTGCCGCGGGCCTGGGCGACCAGGGCCACGAACTGGCGGTAGCCGCCGTCGATGAGCGTCTGGATCAGCGCCGTGAAACGCGGGTCGGGCGCGCGGCGCGGGTCGCCAGCGCCGCGCAGCCAGGTCGTCGTCACGCCCTCGGTGTTCACATCAAGCTTGCCCAGCAGCGTGGCCGCCGAGGGCAGCATGCCGACGACGCCGATGCTGCCGGTGATGGTGGCCTCGTCGGCGATCACCTCGTCGGCGGCCATGCTGATCCAGTAGCCGCCGCTGGCCGCGAGGCCGCCCATGCTCACGACCACCGGCTTGCCGGCCTTGCGCGTGAGCTCGAGCTCGCGCCGCACGAGCTCGCTGCCGAAGGCGCTGCCGCCGGGGGAATCGACGCGCAGCACGAGCGCCTTGACGGTGTCGTCTTCGCGCGCCTGGCGCACCAACTCGGCCGTCGACAGGCCGCCCACGGTGCCTGGGCCGGCGCGGCCGTCGAGGATGGCGCCCTGGGCCACGACGATTCCGACACGCCCGGCCCCGGCCGCCGGCGGCTCGATCTGCGCCAGGTAGGCGCCCAGGCTCACCTGGCGGAAGGTCTTGGCTTCTTCGTCGGCGGCGCCGCGCTTCGTCATCTCGGCACGCAGCTCGTCGCGCGTGAGCAGGCGGTCGACGAAGCGCTGCTTCAGCGCCCAGCGCGCCGCGTCGCCGCCTTCGGCCTGCAGGCTCTGCGGCAGCGAGTCGATGGCGCGGGCCACGCTGCCGGCCTCCAGGCCGCGGGCCTTTTCGACCGCGCCGGTGTAGCTGGCCCAAAGCGTCTGCCAGACCGCGCCTTCGGATTCGATCGTCTCGGGGCTGGGCTCGCGCGCCGAGTAGGGCTCCATCGCGTTCTTGTAGCGGCCGGCGCGCAGCACGTGGGCCTCGATGCCGACCTGGTCGAGCAGGCCACGCCAGTGCGTGCGGCGGCGGCCGTAGCCGTCGACCCACAAGCCGCCTTGCGGGTGCAGCCAGGCCTCGGTGGCGTGGGCGGCCAGGAACAGGTCGTGCTGGCCGTAGCCCGAGCCCCAGGCCAGCACCGGCTTGCCCGCGGCCTTGAAGCGGACGAGGGCTTGCGCCACCTCGCGCAGCGCCGGCAGGCTGCCGCCGCTGAAGTCGTCGAGCACCAGCAGCACGCTGGTGATGCGCTCGTCCTTGGCGGCGGCGTCGAGTGCCGCGGTGACATCGCGAACCCGTGTCTGCGAGCCACCGCCCTGGCCCTGCACGGCGCCCATTGCGCGCTGGCGCGGGCTGGCCGACGAAGCCTGCTCGACCAGCGTGCCTTGCAGGCCGAGCACAAGCGCGCTCTTCGGCTCGATGGTGCCGTCCGGCCGCAGCGCCCACCACAGCACGCCCACCAGCAGCGTCAGCAGCAGCAGGTTGAGCAGCGTGCGCCGGGCCAGGTCGAGCCCGCGCCACAGCAGCACGAGTGCCTGGCCCAGGCGCTGAAGGAAGGAAGGAGACGTCGTCATGGCACCACAAGGCTGTCTACAGGATTGCCGCGAGCTTAGGCGGCGTTGCGCCCGACCAGCGGGGCCTTGCGACCAAGGCCCTGTTCGGGGCGACGGATGGCGTGCCACGGTGGGTGCAGGCGGCGTCGGGCGGCTGGGATACTCACACCCCGATGCAGGCCATCCTCGCCGTCACGGTTCCTTTCTTCGCGCTCGTGCTCTGCGGCTACCTGGCCGCGCACCGCCATGTGCTGCCGGAAAGCGCGATTCCCGGCCTTAACGCCTTCGTCCTGTACTTCGCGCTGCCGTGCATGCTGTTCCGCTTCGGCGCCGGCACGCCCATCGTCGAGATGCTGAACCCGACGCTGCTGCTGGTCTACCTGATCGCGGCGCTGCTGATCGTGTTCGCGGTGGTGGCGTCCAGCCTGAACGAACGTGTCGGCCTGAAGGACGCCGCCTTCGGCGCGCTGGTCGCCGTCTTTCCCAACACCGGTTTCATGGGCGTGCCGCTGCTGGTGGCGCTGCTCGGGCCGGCGGCGGTGGGGCCGATCGTCGTGACGCTGCTGGTGGACCTGTTCATCACCAGCTCGCTGTGCATCGCGCTGGCGCAGGCGGCCGAAGCGGGGCCCGATGGCCGGGGCGGCGCCCGTGCGGCGGCGCAGCGGGCGCTGAGGGGGGCGCTGTCGAACCCGCTGCCGTGGTCGATTGCGCTCGGCGCGGTCTTCGGCATCTTCGGGCTGCAACTGCCCGGGCCGGCCAAGGCCGTGGTCGATCTGCTGGCCGGCGCGGCCACGCCGGTGGCGCTGTTCACCATCGGCGCTGTGCTGCACCGCGCCGGGCAGCACGCCGGCCGGCGCACGCCGGCCATCGACTTTCTGCCGGTGGCGCTGGTGAAGCTGGTCGTGCACCCGCTGCTGGTGGCGCTGCTGGCGCTGACGGCGCGCGAACTCGGCGCGCCCGTCACTGGCTTTCAGATCCTCGTGCTCGTGCTGGCCGCAGCGCTGCCCAGCGCCAGCAATGTGTCGCTGCTGGCCGAGCGCTTCGGCGCCGACAACGGTCGCGTGGCGCGCATCATCATGACGAGCACGGTGCTGGCCTTCGGCAGCTTCACGCTGGTGGCGTGGTCGCTGGGCGTGAACCCCGCGAAGTAGCCCACTGCCACCCCGCGTGCCAGACCGCGAGCCTCAAGTTCGAGCCCGCAGTGCCGAAACCAGGCGATCTGCTTTCCACCGGGATCGGATCTTGAGCTCTGTCCAGACCTGCCATGACACGGCCGTGCCTTTGCCCGCTGCCTACGTGCAGCAGGTGGGCCTGTCGGTGGCGGCCCTGCTGGCTGCCACCGTCCAACGGGCGCTGGAGCAGCTCGACGCACCGAGCAAGCTGCAACGCGTCGACGCGGGTTATGGCCAGGTGGCCATGGTGTTGCAACTGCTGCGCTACCGCCGCGAAGAACTCGAGGGCCTGGTTGGCGCGGCCCTTCGCGAGCAGATCGAACGGCACGCCGCCGACGCGGGCTATGCGCCGGCCGGCCTGAGCGACGGTGCCGGCGAGGACCACCGCGTGGCAGTCTGGTCGGACCCGGTCACTGCGAAGCGCCCGGTGCGCTCGCCGAACCTGACCCTGATCTCCGAGTCGCAGATCGACACCGAGATCGAGACGGCGCGGATCGTGCAGCTCATCGAGTCCGGCTGCGAAACTGAGTTGGTGGATCTGGCCGGGTTGTGCAGCGGCCTGCTCCGCCGCCCCGTCGTGGACGCGTCCGTCGTGCCGCTTCGGCCCTCGGCCTGTGCGTTTGCCCTTCGCGAGGGCGTCCATCGGGTCACGCAGGACGCGGCGCTGCGTCCGGCGCTGCTGCGCGTGCTCGGCTCGGCGATCGGTGAGCAGATGAAAGAGGTTTACGCCGCGCAGGTGGAGTGGTTGCAGCGCCACGGCGTGCAGCCGACGGCGTTCATTGTTCGCGCCGCACCGGGTGACGACGGCCAGACCGACCCCTCCAGTCCCTTGCAGGCCCTGGAGACAGCGCAGGGCGTACCCGGCGGCCCGGTGCCGAGGCCGCCGGCGCAGTCGATGCGCGAGCTGGTGCACTGGGCGCGCCAGGTCAGGCCCGAATCGCCGCCCGACCCCGAGGTGCTCAGGGACGACGTGCCAGCCGTCGGCGATGCCGAGCTGCGGCTGTTCGGCGTGCCGATCCGCTTCGGGTCTGGCAGGGTGAGCGGCGACGAACCGCTGCCGCGCGCGGCCTCCGAGCAGCTGATGGGCCAGCTGTTCGGTGAGCTGCGACGCCAGGCCGAAGCCTCGCCAGCGATGGGCGGACTTCTCAAGCGCGTGGAGCTGGTGGCGCAGCGCGTCGCCATGGTCGAGCCGGCGCTGTGGAGCGACCCGGAGCACCCGTGGTGGCAGCTGCTGGACAGGCTGCTCGCCATCGGAGCCCTGCGCGACGACCTTCGGCCGGCAGACCAGCAGGTGCTTCTCCAGGCGCTCGGCGGATGGGTCCAGCAGATGGAGGCCGAGCCGCGCATCGATGGCGACGCCGGCCTGGCGGCGGCAGAAGAGTTGCGGGCACTGGCCGCCCGCCTGCTTGAGAACGCGGCAGAGCCACCACCGGACGAGGTCGACGCGATACAACGCCTGGCCGATCGCGAGGAACTCGAGGCCACGTTCCGCGGCCAGATCGTGCAGACGCTGCGCAGCACGCCCACAAGCGGCGTCATGAAGCGCTTCCTGGTCGGACCCTGGGTGCTCACGCTGGTGGCGTTGGCTCAGCAGCAGGGCCCTGACAGCGCGGAGGTCGCGGCCGCCGCCCTGGTTGTGGATGACCTCATCCGCGCCACGGCACAACCGGGTCAGCGCGTTTCGAGGGCGCAGCGGCACGTGCTGCTGCGCCAGGTGCGCGATGGACTGAGGCGCGCAGCGCTACCGGCACCTCGCATCGATGCGGAGCTGGCGGAAATGGCCGACATTCTTCGCAAGCCGCCGCCTCATCCTGAGAACCCGCCTGAGATCTGGGAAGAGGAGCCGATCGCTCCATTTCCTGTGCCATTCACGCTGGACCTGCATGCCGGGCTGCCGACAGTGCCTCTGGCGCTGCAGCACGACGACGGTGCCGATCCTGCCCAGCCTCGCGCCAGCTCGTCCCAGTGGGCGGCCGCTCTCCAGCCTGGCGCACGCTGCCGACTCTTCTTGCAGGGTCAGTGGATGACGACCCGGCTGCACTGGGTGGGCCCGGGGCAGCGGCTGTTCATGTTCCAGAGCCGCCACGGCGGTCGTTCGCACTCCTTGACGCAGCGCATGCTGCAGAAGCTGCGCGACGCGGGCCTGGCCACCAGCATCGAGGACAGCCAACTGCGCGCTGTCGCGATGGACTCACTGGTGCGAAACACGATCATTTGAACCTTTGGCGACTTCAGCACCTTCACCCATGGGCGCTGTTTGCGGCATGAAAAAGGGCGCCCGAAGGCGCCCCGCTGGCGGCGGTAAGACCCGCTGGCTTACTTGCCGCTCGGGATCTTGCCCTCGACGCCCTTGACGTAGAAGTCGACCTTGTCCTTCCAGGCCTGGTCGGCCTTGGTGTCCTTGGCCAGGCGTTCCTTGCCGTCGCTGCCGACGATGGGGCCGGTGAAGACCTCCAGCGTGCCGGCCTTGATGCCGGCGTTGGCGGCCTCGGCCTTGGCCTTGACCTCCACCGGCACGAAGTCGGCGATCTTGATCACGTCGTTGGCGCCTTCCGGCTTGCCCCAGATCGTGCGCTGCTCGCCCTTCCAGGTGCCGTCCATCAGCGCCTTGATGGTCTTCGTGTAGTACGGGCCCCAGTAGACCATGTTGCTGGCCAGGTGCGCCTTGGGCGCGTAGCTGCTCATGTCGCTGTCCCAGCCGAAGGCGAACTTGCCGTTCTTCTCGGCCGTCTGCAGCACGGCGGTGGAGTCGGTGTTCTGCAGCAGCACGTCGGCGCCCTTGTTGATGAGCTCCTGCGCGGCCGCGCCTTCCTTCTCGGGATCGAACCAGCTGTTGATCCAGACCACGCGCGTCTTGATCTTCGGGTTCACGCTCTGCGCGCCCAGGGTGAAGGCGTTGATGTTGCGCAGCACTTCAGGGATGGGGAAGCTGGCGACGAAGCCCAGCGTATTGGACTTGGTCATGCCGCCGGCGATGACGCCGCTGACGTAGGCATCGTGATAGAAGCGCGCGTCGAACACGTTCATGTTCGCGGCCGTCTTGTAGCCGGTGGCGTGCTCGAACTTCACGTCGGGGAACTCGGCTGCCACCTTGAGCATGGCGTCCATGTAGCCGAAGCTGGTGGCGAAGATGATCTTGTTGCCTTGCGAGGCCAGGTCGCGGATCACGCGCTCGCCGTCGGCGTAGGGCACCTTCTCGACGAAGGTGGTCTTGATCTTGTCGCCGAGCTCGGCCTCCACGGCCTTGCGGCCCTGGTCGTGCGCAAACGTCCAGCCGGCGTCACCCACCGGGCCAATGTAGACCCAGGCTGCCTTCAGGGGCTCGGGCTTCGGTGCCGAGGCGGCAGCCGGGGCTGCGGCGGCCGGTGCCGGCGCCTCTTCCTTCTTGCCGCATCCGGCCAGCGTGGCGGCTGCCGTGATGCCGGCCAGTGCGAACAGGCGGCGGGTGAGGATGGGGTTCATCGAGTTTCTTC
>JBIJAP010000149.1:0-7935 GCA_044345715.1 Rubrivivax sp. | reverse complement strand
CCGCAAAGCGGCCTCGAAACACCCCAAAACGACCTCGGCAGCCCCACTTCAGCGATCACGCGCCGTCATCAAAGCCCGGCACAGCCTGAGCGACCGTCAGCGAGTGCGTTGATCAGCGCTTCCCTAGAGGCGCTGATCGGCCTGGCTGAGACGCTGCGTAGACAGGTCGGGCTCCCTGCAGATCGCGGGCCAGCCGTCATCACGCGGTCGCGCAGGAACGGGGAACGTGGAGTGAAAAGGCGCTGAGCGGCCAGCCCTCAGCCGTTCTGGAGGAACGGAGAGTCAAGCCAGCAGCCGCAGCACGCTGGATGACAGCTTTCACACCGCGGCGGCCGTCCGGTACGTTGCAAGCGCCTCCCTGCCGCCGCCGTGAAAAAGCCGAACGCTCGCTGCGGTCGGGCAACACTTGAATGGCGCAGCATCGTGAGAGCTAGAGGCGCCAAGTCAATGAGGCACAGAAGGCGGCCGATCGCATACCAGTAAGGACGACTCCGCTGCTGGGCAGGTGTCGCTATGGGATGCGACAGCACGATGTCGAGCCGATCGCGATCGGAGTTTGCACGATGAAGGGCAGCCCGTACAGTTCGACAGTGCTCGGAGGTTTCAGGTCGCCGGCCATCGAACCGGCAGCATCCCCGTGAAGGTGTTCGAATGACATCACTACGAAAGCAACGCACCAGGGTCCACCGCATGCAGCAGGCGATGTGTTGGCGACGGCGGGCCACCGCGCAAGACGCCGAGTTGGGGGACCGCATGCCCGCTGTCGGACGCGAGTTTGGCAGTCCCGACTTTGAGCGGCTGATGGCAGAGGACCACAGGCTTGGCCAGGGCGTCTTCGCTCCCGCGCTTCGTGAGAAGCTTTAGGCAACCGCACACCGGAGACTTGCGCGCAGAAACTGCTGAAACAAGAGAAGAAGCCGCTCCAAGGCATGGGACCGGCGTCGCGCGAAGGTTGTCTCGGCGGCACTTCGGCACTGGCCTCAGCGCCGCTCAAGGCCGGATACAGCCGAGCGGATGCTGGCACTGCTCTTCATTGGCTCGCCTTACAGTACCGACGACGCCGCTCAAAGAAAAGCGGTCTACGCTTGGGGAGGATCTTTCAGATGCCGCAGTTCCGCGCGCCACACGGCGCAGAGGCACGACTGGCACGAGTCAGCCAACGAATCGAGACCTTGGGTCGCCTCGCGGTGTGGGACGTCACCAAGCGGCAACTCGATAGCTGGCTCACGCGCTTCGACGGACTTGACGAGAGGTTTCTGGCCACCTGCCTTCTCGAGAGGCTGGTTTTCCGTTCCCGCGCGCAGGTGCTTGCCGGTCTCGTGGGGCTGGTGCGAGGTCCAGTCCGATGGGCACTTGGTGCGCAGTTGGTACCCGGGCAGCATGACAACGACCTCGTAGACTTGCTGACTAGGCGGCCGCAGGTTCCGATCCGCTTCGTGCCGGTGATTCGCACGGATCAGCCGCCGACCAAGTCGTCGCTTCTCCTTTTGCGTGAACTGCAGCGTGCGCTTCGGGCTCACGAGGCGTGGTTCGTCTGGCCTCAGCAAGCGCTCAAGCTGTTGTCGGACGGGGACATCAACACGGTAGTGATGATCGACGACCTTCTTGGGACCGGAAGGCAGCTCGAACGGTTCCTTGACGAGTCCAAGCTCGGAACGGTCTCCGGCGCACGCCTTCTCTATGCGGCGCTGATGGCAGTGGAGGATGCCAGAGCAGATCTGCAGCGCGATCGCCCAAACCTGACCTTGATCACGGCTGAAACCATCTGTTCGAGGCATCGATTCTTCTCGAAGGAGACGTGGGACGGACTGACCGACGGCGCAGTCGACGCGACGGATGCCCTCCACTTCTACGAGACTTGGGCCAACCGCCGATTGACTTCTTCCAGCATCTCCCCGCTCGGCTACGGTGAACTCGCGCTCAGCATCGGCTTCTGGCATGCGACGCCGAACAACTCCCTTGGTGCGTACTGGCAGGACAGCCTGCTGGGCGACTCGCTCCTTCGCAGGTAGACATGGAAGACATCCGCTTTGCCTACGTTCAGAACCGGTCCGAAGAGAACCGAAGGGACATTTGGGGCGAGTTCATCGTCCCGACTTACTTCGACACGCTCGAGATTCGTCGGCAGCGTAAGGCAGTCGTCATCGAAGGCAGCAGAGGTTGCGGCAAGACCACGTTGCTTCGCTACCTCAGCTATCACTCTCAATTCTCGCCTTCGAGAGGCTCGCTTGAGCCAAAGGACATCGAGTTCATTGGCATCTACTGGAAGCTCGACGTCAACTTCCTGTCCGCGTTCGTATCCGATGAGCTGACAGAGGCGCAGTGGATTCGCGCCTTTAAGCACTACCTGGCGGTCTACCTGGGGCAGGAGATCCTCGCGAGCATCGAAGCGATTAACTGTACTAAGGAGCGTCTCGCCGTCTTCGGCGGTGTGAACTCGCTGGACCTGTCGGAGCTACGATCGTTCGACGACTCTCTGCCGGGTGACTTGAACAGCTTGAAGAAGGAGCTGCAGCGCAAACGCGATCAATTCACCATGTGGCTGAACAACATCGGCAGTAGCAGCGGCGAGACTCTTGACATGTTGCCCGGCGAGCACTTCCTGCAGCGACTGGTGCAGGTGCTCACGCAGCAGCTCGGCTACCTCGGCAATTCGAGGTTCTCAGTCTTCATCGACGAGTACGAGAACCTTCCCGACTATCAGCAACGCTACGTGAACGGCTTGATGAAGTCCGCCGAGTCGCCGCTCCTCTTCAATGTCGCCATGAAGCCCAACGGGATGAGGACCAACCGGACCTTGACCACGGAGCTCATTCAGAACGTTGCCGACTACCGGCTGGTCCAGCTGGAGGATGAGCTTCGCGACAGCTTCGAAGCCTTCGCCGCGGAGCTGCTCTTCTTCCGACTGATCGAAACGCGCCCGGACCTCGCAGCGCAGACGCCCATCTCTCCCGATGAGCTTCGCTCCGAAGATCACCTAAGAGAACGCCGCGATCAGAGCTACCGGCGCAAGCTTCAGGATGTCGCGGGCCAGATCCTTCCTCGCATGAGCGATGCGGATCTGGCCGTCAGGATCTTGAACACCCCTGAAATAGAGCGCCGCCTCGCCAGGCAAATCTCGATCGCGCTGCAGCAGCAGTCCAGCAGGCTGACCGCCGACGATTTCATCCGCAAATCTGCGCCCGAGGCGTCGATTGTCTGCAGCGCACTGTTGTCGCGGCGTAAGGAGAGGCCGGAGGCGATCCTTGAGGCGCTGGAGCGCTTCACGAGCAACGGCACAGGACCGTTCAAGGACTGGATCGCGAACAACCTCTTCGGTGTTGAAATGCAGCTGTACCTGCCGCTGGGGACTGCGTGCCCGCTCTACTCGGGCTTCGACGCGCTCGTCTTGATGTCCAGGCTCAATGTGCGGTACTTTCTTGAGCTGGTCCACCAGATCTTTCGGGACAACGTGGCGGCAGACATCAGGGAGCTCCCAAGCATCGAGCCGGAGGCTCAGGCACGCTCCATCTACGCCGCCAGTTCGCTTATGGTGGAGCAGGTACATGCCTTTGGGTCTCGCGCCACCGAACTTCACACCTTCGTCACCTCGATGGGCTCGCTGCTGCGTGCCCGGCAGAGCCTGGCCGAGCAGAGCGAGCCAGAGGCCACCCAATTCACCGTGTCCAAGGGCGCCGCAGATTCGGAACTGGACGAGTTGCTGCTGGAGGCCGAAAAGTGGAGCGTCGTGATAGTCGCCAGCGAGACCAAAGCTAAGAACACGCATGCGCTCAGCTACGAGTACCTCCTCCACCCGGCGTTCTCTGCCAACTTTGGGATCTCCTATCGCAAAAAGCGGAGCGTGTCGCTGTCGGCGGACCAGCTGAAGACGTTGTTTCTCGGCGGCAAGGCTCAGCGCGATTCGATCGTGCAACTATTCGGGAAGGTGAAATCGAGCGGCACAGGCGATCTGTTCGGTTCGGAAGATGGCGATGAATGAACCGCGCGTTCGCTTCAGGTCCTCCCGGTTGGCTGGCGAGACGGCCCCGAATCTCGATCATGTCGATCTCACGCTGACAGGCGCACCGATCGACGAGCGAGGCCGGTCGGCTGTTGCAGCGCTTACCCCGATGTCTTCGGCCGTTTCCCAGTTGGAGTTTCTGCCCGATCAGCAGCGCCTGATGGTCGATGGCTTGGCGGTGTCGCGTATCGGATTCCAGCAGTTGCTCAAGGGCAAGAGGGTTCGGCTGGAGACGACCACGCTCGGCTTGGCGGAGGTGTTGCGGACACTTCAAGCGCTGGATGCAGCGCATACCCCGCGGTGCGAGTTCGTCTACGTCGAGCCGGGTGAGTACACACGCAACGCCTTGGACCTGCCGGGCGCTGAAGGGACGCCCGCCTTCGCGCTCAGTCGCAACTGCGACTTCCAAACCGTCCTCGGCTTCGCGGCCCCGTACGAGGACAACGCAGCTGCCGTGCACGTTTACTTCATGGGCTACGAGCAGGGACGCCTACTGCGTGCCATCGAGCAGCGTGAGAACGTCGACCCGAAGCGGTACCGCCGCGAGTTCGTCGTCGGCGTACCTGCGTTCGAGCTGGGTTGGGAAAACAACGTTTTCGGCGCCCACAGCTCCTACATGGAAAAGATCGGCGTGCGCAGCGACACGTTGTCGTACTGCCCGGCGAACAGCGTGCAGGACGCCTACAGCCTGCTGTGGACGGTGTATGGGCGATTTCGCAACGAGGAGATCACGTTCTTCGTCTCGCCTCTGGGCACGAAGCCGCATGGCCTTGCGACGGCACTCTTTCTGCTAGAGACGCGCGATGGCGCCGTTCCGACCAGTCTCTACTACGACCACCCGGTGCGGGTTCCGGAGCGGTCGAGGAGGATCGCGGCCTGGCACACCGTGGCTGCGGCCTGGTAGATCGGAGTTGTGTCTGCTGCCCAGACTCTGCCGGTCCACCGCTCCATTGCTTCAAGCAATCCAAGGTGTCGGCATCTCCAGGATCGACGCCACGGTTAGATGCTTTGCGCATGATCCGCGTGCCGCGGCGCGCCGCCATGCCGTCCCATCTTCGCTCGACATCCAGTCGCAGGCTCTGCGGGCCTGTCCATGCGGTAGTCGAAGCCGCAACACCGCCTCGGTGTAGGGCCTGCGACCGCGCGTCACGATGGCCTCGCGCTGCAGGCAGCGCGTTCCGACTCGGGGTAGCAGGACGTCGCCTGCTTCGGCGAGCCTAAAGCCGAAGTCGCGACTGCGGCCGAAGGTCACCTCGCGACCGTCGCTGGGAAAGTCCGTCGTGTGAAAGCACTCCACGCTCATCGACTCGAACTGCGCCCGGGTACGACTACCGCGAACCACGCTCGCCCCGCAGCTGGACAGCTTCGATCCGCCCGATGCCTTCAGCAGTCTCCGGTTGAGCTCTTGGAACTCATAGTGGCCGACGTCGAGTCGATCTGCGGCTTGCTCAAGTGAAATCCACCGCTCGTCGACCACATCAAGAGCGGCACCGACGAGCCGTCCGACGCGAACGAGCTTCGGCTTAGATGAACCGAATCTCGCCACGAGCAGGTATGACTGAACCTCCGCCTTTCTACCAAACGTGTCCCCGGGGAGCTCGAAACACTCGACCTCGCTTGCTGTCGTCACGAGCGTGCGCCGGAAGGCGGTCACTCCTGCATCGGCTGCCAGAGGTGCAGCAACGATGAAAGCAGCCTCACTCGGCCGGCGAAGGCGAGCGAGCGACTCGAGCACGAAGTAGAGATCGACCTGAACCCAGTTCATCACCTGTGGAATGCCAGGGCAGAGCTCGGCGAGACGGCGCTGGCATGCCAAGGGTAGTCCGCGAAGGCCGTAGGGTGGGTTCCCGACCGTACGGCCGAAAAGTCCGCCGCCCAGCACCTCAGCGAGCGCCTGCGGCCGTAGCACGTCTGCGCGCAGGAATGTCGCGCGAGGATCTTGCGGACCAAGTTGCAGCAACCGCTGATCAATCTCAACGCCGATGAACGACTCGGGGTCCGCCTTCTCGAGGCACGCTGCCGCCAAGCTGCCCGTACCGGAACCAAGTTCAAGCCAAGACTCCCCAGCTCCGGCGATGAACTCCACAGCGCGGCGTGCGACGACTTCGGGCGTCATGACCTGAGCACGGCTCTTCTTCTTCGCAGCAGCGCGTCGATATCTCATCCGGTCCTTCGCTTGGGGCCCCAGCAAACTTGCCGGAGCATAACAACGGCAGATATGCTATGCCACTATGCCAAGAAACGCAATCGAGGTGACGCCGAAGACGCTCGACGCGCGGGCCATGCTTACCGCGTATTTGGCCGAGCCCGGCCGGTCAGGACTAGAGCTGTCTCAACGCTCCGGAGTGCCTCAGTACACCATCTCTCGGTTCAAGACAGGCCGAACGAAGACGCTTACGCCGGCGATGGAGCGGGCACTCAGGATTGCCATTGATGGCATAGCAGAGCGTCGCCAGGACATCAGCGACCGGCCACGGATCAGGCGGGCGCTGAGCCTTGCCTGGGATGGCAGCGAAGATGGGGCCGAACTTCTGGCTCGTGCGATCGAATCGCTGGCGCCGCTCATTCGCTCAGCGCGGAGCATCGCAGGCTCTGGACGGCCGCGTTGAGCTGCGTGGCTCAGCTGGTCGCCTGGGGGCTCGTCCGCAGCGGAACATCGTCGAGTGTCACCCGTCCGCGAGCCCGGATGCCACGGCGCCTGAGCGCAGTCCGCGCAATCGAAGCAGGCGTGCGGTGTGAAGTTTGAGCGCTCGGACCTGGAGCCACTTTGACTTATGAAGGAGCTGTCTTGACGGCCATCAAGTCGCCGCTCGGCGGTCCATAAACCGGTCGTTCCCGACATGAGGTAACGCCGTTGGAACGTCACAGACCGCGGCCGGGCTCATGGTGACGTAGCTGCCGGCGCTAGCCGCAGCACTGGATGTCGGCTTGGTGCCGCTCACCGTGTATCAACGCGCCTACGGCCAACGGCTCCTCACGCTGCAGAGGAGCCCTCGGAAGCAGTGACGCTGCACCAACCCAGTCACTCTGCTCCAGGGAAGGGCTGTTCCGTACCTTCGACGGACTTTATTTCCCTTGACTCTCCGGAGGGGCTCGGGAACAGGACTTCCGACGGACTTTCCGAGCCAGCGGGGCGGTAGACGAATCAACGACTTACGAGTGGCAGTCTCGACCGACTTTGTTTGTTCGAGTCAAATTGATCGTAGGAAGAAAAACTGTAAATCGGAAGAAAAACTGTAAGCACACCGACCAAAGTTAGGTCAAATCGCTGTGAGCGCCCACTTTCAAGAAAAGCTAGAACACGAGGGAAAAATCTCCGCCAGCTTGCTTCACCATAGTCCAGCGATTCAGACCTGCCTTGCCTGGTTCGCAGCTGCGTACCGTCGACTCGTCGACACAAGCGCGGCTTCCTGTTGCCCGCCGCTGACGTCTTCCTACAAGCGACGGAAGATTCCCAGTCGAATCATGCGGTCGACGTGTCCTGCGGCCTCGGCGGGCGCCGTGCCGCCAGTCAGCATGATGCCGAGCTCGATGTTCAGGTTGAACGCGAACTCGGTCAGGTTGGCGCTCGATACGAGCAGGCGATGGCGTTCTGCCACAGCGAACTTGGCGTGAAGCGTGCCGTGCCGCCCGCGAGGATCTCGCGCGCGCTCTAGCACGGGCCACTCATAGGTCTCGACAGCGTCAGCCGATTCGCCCGCCAGGTGGGGCAGCGGGTCGAAGTCGACCTTTCCGCCGTTCGCGGCATCTGATTCAAGTACGAACACCACCCGGACGCCGCGTCTTGCTGCGTCGGCCAGGGCGTTGGCGACCTCGGGTACCTTGTAGGCGGCGAACGTGACCAGGTACACCGACTCCTGCGCCCCGCGTATGAGTTCCATCAAGGCTGGTCCGGTGCTGCGCAGAGTGGACGAGACGGTCTGCGGGCCCGACCA
>JBIJAP010000005.1:0-24747 GCA_044345715.1 Rubrivivax sp. | reverse complement strand
GTGGGCCGTGAAGCCGCAGCTCTTTGCCGAGGCCGCGGCGCCCTGCGCTGCGTTTGTTGGCGGGGCGCTGCAGGTCAGCGTGATGGCCGGCGTGCGCTGCGCCACCATCGCCGCCGCCAGCGGCAGCGCACGGGTCGTGCGCAGCATGCCCAACACGCCGGCGCTCATCGGCCAGGGTATTGCCGGGCTGTATGCCGAGCCCGCCGTGAGCCCCGCCGAGCGCGCTGCCGCCGCCGCGCTGTTTGCGCCCACCGGGCAGCTGCTGTGGGTGGAACACGAAGCCGATCTCGATGCGGTGACGGCGCTGTCGGGCTCGGGCCCGGCCTATGTCTTCTATTTTCTCGAGGCCATGGTGCAGGCCGCCACCGAGATGGGCCTGAGCGCCGAGCAGGGCCGCGCGCTCGGCCAGGCCACCTTTGCCGGCGCCGCGGCGCTGGCCCAGCGCTCGCCGCTGTCGCCCACGGCGCTGCGCGAGCAGGTCACCAGCAAGGGCGGCACCACGCACGCGGCCATCACGTCGCTCGATGCCGATGGCGTGAAGGCGGCCTTCGTGCGTGCGCTGCACGCCGCCCGTGCACGGGCCGAGGAACTGGGCCGCGGCTGAGTCAACGCAGGGCCAGGTCCAGCGCCGTGCCCGCAAACACCGCGAAGCCCAGCCAGTGGTTGGCGCGGAAGGCGCGGAAGCAGCCCTCGCGGCTTCGCTCGCGAATCAGCGTGAAGTGCCACACCGCCTGCGCCGCTGCCACCCCCAGCCCGGCGACGAACCAGCCGCCCAGCCCCAGCGAACGGCCGAGCGCGCCCCAGGCCAGCAGGTAGATGGCGTAGAAGCCCATGACGGCGAGCACGTCGTGGCGGCCCAGCGTGATGGCGCTGGTCTTCATGCCGATCAACAGGTCGTCGTCGCGGTCGACCATCGCGTACTCGGTGTCGTAGGCCAGCACCCAGAAGAGGTTGGCCGCCAGCAGCGCCCAGGCCTGCCAGGGCACGGCATCGGCGATGGCCTGCAGGCTCCACTCGGTGCCGCCCAGCGCCGCGGCAAAGGCCATTGGGATGCCAAAGCTGAAGGCCACGCCCAGCACCGCCTGCGGCATGCTCAGCACACGCTTGGCATAGGGGTAGAGCAGCGTCACGGCCAGCGCGGCCACGCTCAGCAGGATGGCCGGTGCGCTGGTGGTGAGCACCAGGCCGAAGGCGGTCAGCGCGAGCGCTGCGCCGACGGCCAGCGCCTCCTTCACGCTGACCGCGCCTCGTGTGACGGGGCGCGCGGCCGTTCGCTTGACGTGGCGGTCGAACTCGCGGTCGGCGACATCGTTGACGCAGCAGCCGGCGCTGCGCATCAGCACGGTGCCGGCCACGAACACACCGAGCAGATGCCAGCCGGGCCAGCCGTCGGCCGCGATCCACAGCGCGCCGAGCGTGGGCCAAAGCAGCAGCAGCCAGCCAGCCGGGCGGTTCCAGCGGATCAGGTCGAGCCAGAGGGCCAGGCGATTGGGCGAAGCAGGCACAGGAGCAGAGGTAGCCACGCCGCGATTATCCCGGCGCTCCCGGTTCAAGGGGCAGGCCGCCGCACTGACACGCGGCCGTCATGAGCGGTACTTAGCGTGCCCAAACAGCTCCGGAGGAATCCCCGCATGAACACCCCCCTGCGCGCAGCGCTTGCCGCCGCCGTCGTCACTGCCTTTGCGGCCGCCCCGGCACAGGCCCAGGTCACCGTCGGTGGCAGGGTGTTCGAGGTGCAAGGCTTGGTCGGCGTCGGCCGCATGGCCGCCAACCTGCGCGACAGCCATGGCGAGACCTTCGGCTCCATCTCCGGCCTGTGGGCCGATGCCACGAGCTGGCAGCGCAGCGGCACCACCTACACCGGCAGCTTTCTTGCCGCGCCCGACCGCGGCTACAACGTGGCCGGCACCATCGACTACGCGCCGCGTCTGAACCAGATCGCCTTCAGCTTCACACCCGCGGCGCTGGGCGCCAGCGGCCTGGCGCAAAACCAGATCGCGCTGTCGCTGACGAGCGCCACACGCATGTTCGAAACGTTGCCCGGCGGCGGCACACAACTGATGTCGGGCCTGGATCCCGTGCCTGGCGGCGTGGCCACCGCAGGCGCGCGCCCGGCCACGGCGACGATGCCTGAGCTGCCGCAGGCCTTCAACGGCAAGCTCTCGCTCGATGCCGAGGGCGTGGTGGTGCTGGCCGACGGCTCGCGCCTGGTCAGCGACGAGTACGGTCCGTCGATCTACCGCTTCAGCGCCAGCGGCCAGTTCATCGGTGCGCTGCCGGTGGCGGCCTCGGTGCGGCCCCTGCGCAACGGCGTCACTGACTACAGCTCGAACAACGCCGCCGCCGGCCAGCCCGCGCCCACGCCCGCCAACCCGAGCTTCGGCCGATCGAACAACCAGGGCTTCGAAGGCCTGAGCCTCAGCCCCGACGGCCGCACGCTGTTCGTGGCGCTGCAGAGCGCCGCGCGCCAGGACGGCGCCTCCACCGGCGCCGCCTTCCGTGACCACACGCGCCTGTTCACCTACGACGTGAGCAACCTTGCCGACATCCGCCTCACGGGCGAGTACGTCGTCAAGCTGCCGAAGTTCGCGCAGGGCAGCAACACGCTGGTGGCGGCGCAGAGCGAGATCCACGCGGTCTCGGACACGCAGTTGCTGATCTTGCCGCGCGACGGCAACGGCCTCGGCGTCGGCACGCAAACCTCGCTGCTGCGGCGCGTGGACGTGATCGACATCGCAGCCGCCACCAACATCCTCGGCCAGGCCTACGAAGGCCAGATCGCCACTGGCGGCGTGCTGAACCCGGCCATCACGCCGGTGGCCTACAGCCCGTGGCTGAACATCAACAACAACGCCGAGCTCGCGCGCTTCGGCCTCGTCAACGGCGTCGTGCCGGGCCTGGGCAACCTGAGCGAGAAGTGGGAGGGCCTGGCCCTGCTGCCGGCGCTGGACCCGTCGGCGCCCAACGACTACTTCCTGTTCGTGGCCAACGACAACGACTTCCTCACCACCGACGGCTTCCATGCCGGCGCGGCCTACAACGGCGGCTTCGACAACGACACCATGTTCCTGGCCTGGCGCGTGACGATCACACCGGTGTCCGAGCCGGCCACGGCGCTGTTGATGGCGCTGGGTTCGGCTGGGTTGCTGTTGCGCGCTCGCCGGCGCTGAGCACCCATGGGTTGGTTCAAGACTCAGCCGCGCGGCGGGTAGATCGAAGGCTGAACGGAGGGCTTGCGCCCCGACCTACCCCTCCAGCTGCTTCTGGAACACCAGCCCCGCGTGCTCGCGCAGCGCGTGGAACTTGATCTTCGGCCAGTTCTCCTGCATGGCGCGCAGCTCGCCGGCGTACTCGAGCAGCACGGTGGGCGCGTCGACCGCGTCCAGAGCCACGCGGTGGGCGTTGCCGTCGATGAAGCGCTGCAGCTCCTTGGCGTCCTCACACGTGACCCAGCGCGCCACGTTGTAGCGCGCCGGCATGATGCGCGCCTTGCAGCCGTACTCGTGCTCGAGCCGGTGCGCCACCACCTCGAACTGCAGCTGCCCCACCGCGCCCAGCAGCAGCACGCTGCCGGCCACCGGGCGGAAGACCTGGATCGCGCCTTCTTCGCCCAGCTGCGTGAGGCCGGCGCGCAGCTGCTTGGTCTTCAGCGGATCGGCCACTTCCACCGAGCGGAACATCTCTGGCGCGAAGAACGGCAGCCCGGTGAACTGCAGCACCTCGCCTTCGCTGAGCGTGTCGCCGAGCTGCAGCACGCCGTGGTTGGGGATGCCGATGATGTCGCCGGCAAAGGCCTCTTCCAGCAGCTCGCGGCGCTGGCTCATGAAGGTGACCACGGTGTTCGGCCGCAGCTCCTTGCCGCTGCGCGACACCTTCAGGCGCATGCCGCGCTCGAACTGCCCGCTGGCCACGCGCAGGAAGGCGATGCGGTCGCGGTGCGCCGGGTCCATGTTGGCCTGGATCTTGAACACCACGCCGCTGAACTTGGGCTCGGTGGGCTGCACCTCGCGCTGCAGCGCCGCCTTGGCGCCGGGCGGCGGCGCCAGGTCCACCAGTGCGTCGAGCACCTCCTGCACGCCGAAGTTGTTGACGGCCGAGCCGAAGAACATCGGTGTCTGCCGGCCGGCGCGGAACTGCGCCATTTCGAAGGGCGGCGCGGCGTCGCCGAGCAGCTCGATCTCGCCTTGCGCCTGCTCGTACTGCATGCCGAAGCGATCGGCATAGGCGGGGTTGTCGAGGCCAGCCAGGATTTCGTCGGCCTGCCCCTTGCGGTCGTCACCGGGGCTGAACACGCGCATGCGCTCCTCGCGCAGGTCCATCACGCCGTGGAAGGCCTTGCCCATGCCCACCGGCCAGGTGAACGGCACGACCTCCATGCCGAGCTCGCGCTCGATCTCGTCCATCAGCGCCAGCGGCTCCTTCACCTCGCGGTCCATCTTGTTCACAAACGTGAGGATGGGCGTGTTCCGCGCGCGGCACACCTGCAGCAGGCGCCGCGTCTGCGGCTCCACGCCGTTGGCGGCGTCGATCACCATCAGCGCCGCGTCCACCGCGGTGAGCACGCGGTAGGTGTCTTCGCTGAAGTCCTGGTGGCCGGGCGTGTCGAGCAGGTTGATGACGCAGTCGCGGTACTCCATCTGCATCACCGAGCTGGCCACCGAGATGCCGCGCTGCTTTTCGATCTCCATCCAGTCGCTGGTGGCGTGCCGTGTGGCCTTGCGCGCCTTCACGCTGCCGGCAATCTGGATGGCGCCGCTGAAGAGCAGCAGCTTTTCGGTCAGCGTGGTCTTGCCCGCGTCGGGGTGGCTGATGATGGCGAAGGTGCGGCGGCGCTTCACCTCGCTGGCGGTGCGCTCGGGGGTGGCGGCAGACATGGGCTGAAGGCTCGGGGAAACATTCGATTATCCGGCCGGCGCCCCGGCGGGTGCTCAGTCTTCCAGCAGCGAGCGCAGCATCCAGGCCTGCTGCTCGTGCACCGTCAGGCGCTGCGTCAGCAGGTCGGCTGTGGGCTCGTCGCCGACCTTGTCGGCGAGCGGGAAGATGGCGCGGGCGGTGCGCGCCACGGCCTCGTGGCCGTCGACGAGGATGCGCACCATCTCCATCGCCTTGGGCGGCAAGGCCGGCGCGTCGGGAACGCTGGCCAGCGCGGCGTACTGCGCGTAGCTGCCGGGCGCCGGGTGGCCGAGGCTCCTGATGCGCTCGGCGATGGGGTCCACCGCCGTCCAGAGCTCGGTGTACTGGGTCATGAACATCGCGTGCAGCGAGTTGAACATCGGCCCCGTTACGTTCCAGTGGAAGTTGTGCGTGGTGAGGTAGAGCGTGTAGGTGTCGGCCAGCAGCCGGCTCAGGCCGCCGGCGATGGCGCCGCGGTCGGCAGCGTCGATGCCGATGTGGATGGCCGGGCCCTTGGTACTGGCAACGGTGGCAGCAGCGGTCTTCTTCTTGCCCATGGTGTGGCTCCAGTTGGGATGGCGATTGAGTTTCAGGACAGGCGTCTGACACCTGGCAGCGCGCAGGCGTAGACGCAGTTGCGCAAGGCCGCGATGGCCTCGTAGCGCGGAAAGGTGCGCCGCCACGCCAGCACCACGCGGCGCGTGGGCACGGGCTCGCTGAACGGAACGTAGGCCACGTGCGGCTGCGCTTCGGCGGGCACGCTCAAGCGTGGCACCACCGTCACGCCCATGCCCGAGGCCACCATGTACTTGATGGTCTCCAGGCTCGAGCCCTCGAAGCTCTTGCGGATGCCCTCCGCGCCACTGGAAAAGCGCGCGTACTCCGGGCAGACCTCGAGCACGTGGTCGCGGAAGCAGTGGCCGGTGCCGAGCAGCAGCATGGTCTCGTTCTTCAGCTCCTCGGCGGTGATGTGCTCGCGCGAGGCCATCGGGTGCGTGCGCGGCACGGCAGCCAGGAACGGCTCGTCGTACAGCGGCGCCACCGCCAGGCCGGTGTCGGGGAAGGGCTCGGCCAGGATGGCGCAGTCCAGGTCGCCGGTGCGCAGCATGTCGAGCAGCCGCGCGGTGAAGTTCTCCTGGAGCACCAGCGGCATCTGCGGAACACGCTCGATGGCCTGGCGCACCAGGTCGGGCAGCAGGTAGGGGCCGACGGTGTAGATGACGCCCAGGCGCAGTGGGCCCGAGACCGGATCCTTGCCCGTCTTGGCGATCTCGCGGATGGCCGCGGCCTGCTCGATGACCTGCTGCGCCTGGCGCACGATCTGCTCGCCCAGCGGCGTGGTGCTCACCTCGTTGGCGCCGCGCTCGAAGAGCTTGACGTCGAGTTCTTCCTCAAGCTTCTTCACCGCCACACTCAGCGTCGGCTGGCTCACGTGGCAGACCTCGGCCGCACGGCCGAAGTGGCGCTCGCGCGCCACGGCGACGATGTACTTCAGCTCGGTCAGGGTCATGCGGTGATTGTCGCCCCCGCGTCGATCAAGCCTTCAAGAACTCGGTCTTCGCGCCCAGCCAGCGGTCGACCTGCCGCTGCGCGCGTATCGGATGCTCGGCCAGCAGCCTCGCCGCGGTGCTGCGCGCGTGCAGCAGCAGCGGCTCGTCTTCGGCCAGGTCGGCAAAGCGCAGCAGCGCGTCGCCGCTCTGGCGGGCGCCCATGAACTCGCCAGGGCCACGGATCTCAAGGTCGCGGCGGGCGATCTCGAAGCCGTCGGTCGTCTCGGCCATGGCCTTCAGGCGCGCCTTGCCGGTGGGGGACAGCGGCGCCGTGTACAGCAGCACGCACACGCTGGCCACCGCGCCGCGGCCGACACGCCCGCGCAACTGGTGCAACTGCGCCAGGCCAAAGCGCTCGGCATGCTCGATCACCATCAGGCTGGCGTTGGGCACGTCCACACCCACCTCGATCACGGTGGTGGCCACCAGCAGCTGCATCGTGCCGTCGGTGAAGAGCTTCATCACCGCCGCCTTCTCGGCCGCGGCCATGCGGCCGTGCAGCAAGCCGACCATCGTGTTCGGAAGCGCCGCGCTCAGCTCGGCGTGCGTCGCGGTGGCGTTCTGCAGGTCGACGTGCTCGCTCTCTTCCACCAGCGGGCACACCCAGTAGACCTGCTTGCCCTGCGCCACCTCGTCGCGGATCCGCGCCAGCACCTGGGCTCGGCGCCCGTCTTCGAAGACCTTGGTGACGATGGGCGTGCGGCCGGGCGGCAGCTCGTCGATGGTCGACAGGTCGAGGTCGGCGTAATGGCTCATGGCCAGCGTGCGCGGGATCGGCGTGGCGCTCATCATCAGCAGATGCGGCTCCAGGCCCTGGGCGCCGTCATCGCCCTCATCGCCCTCATCGCGATTCGCCAGCTTCTCGCGCAGCGCCAGCCGCTGCGCCACGCCAAAGCGGTGCTGCTCGTCCACCACCGCCAGACCCAGGCGCGCGAAGGCCACGTCGCGCTGGATCACGGCGTGCGTGCCCACCACCAGGCCGGCGCGGCCGTCGGCCACCGCGGCCAGCATCTCGCGTCGCTCGCGCCCCTTGCGGCTGCCGGTGAGCCAGGCGATGACGATGCCCTGCGGCTGCAGCCACTGCACGAGCTTGCGGAAGTGCTGCTCGGCCAGGATCTCCGTCGGCGCCATCAGCGCGCACTGCCAGCCGGCGTCGATGGCAGCGGCGGCGGCCAGCGCGGCCACCACCGTCTTGCCCGAGCCCACATCGCCCTGCAGCAGGCGGTGCATCGGCGTGGGCCGCGCCAGGTCGGCCGCGATCTCGGCCACCACGCGCTGCTGCGCGCCGGTGAGCGTGCCGCCCAGCAGCTGCGGCAAGCCCGCCAGCAGCCGCTCGACCAGCCCGCCGGGCCGCGCCCGCAGCGGCGGCGCACGCAGCCGGGCGCGTTCGGCGCGCGCCTGCGCCTGCGCCAGCTGCTGCGCCAGCAGCTCGTCGAACTTGAGGCGCTGCCACGCCGGGTGGCGATGGCCCTCGAGCGCACCCAGGTCGGTGCCGGGCGGCGGGTGGTGCAGGAAGGTCACCGCCTCGCGCAGGCTGGGCAGGCCGGCGGGCACGCTGCCCTCGGGCAGCAGCTCCTCCAGCGGCGCACGAGGCAGGGCCGACGCAATCACCTTGCGCAGGTAGGCCTGCGGCAGCTGCGCGGTGCTGGGGTACACCGGCGTCAGGCCGGTTGGCAGCGGTGTATCGAGCGTGACGGCGCGGAACTCCGGGTGCACCATCTCGCGGCCGAAGAAGCCGGCGCGCAGCTCGCCGCGCACACGCACCAGCGCGCCCGGCGCCAGCGTCTTCTGCGTCGACGGGTAGAAGTGCAGCAGGCGCAGCATCAGCTCGCCGCTGTCGTCGGCGATGCGCACCAGCAGCTGGCGGCGGGCGCGGGTCTCGACGCGGCACTCGAGCACCGTGCCCTGCACCTGGCCGGCGACGCCATCGTGCAGGCTGGCGATGGGGGCCAGCCGCGTTTGATCTTCGTAGCGCAAGGGCAGGTGCAGCGCGAGATCGATGTCGCGCACGAGCCCGAGCCGGGCCAGCGCACGGGCCGGCGCGGACAAGGGCTTCGGGCCCGCGGGTGGCGCTGCGGCTTGGGGCATGGAAGAATTTTCGCCTTGCTGCACGCCAGCGCTTCCAGGGCCGGTCAAGCCCAGGTCATGACATCTGCTCCCGCGCCGGGCGAGTACACCCTCGCCGACTTCGATTTCGAACTGCCGCCCGAGCTGATTGCCCAGCATCCGGCGGCCGAACGCAGCGGCTCCAGGCTGCTCGACGACACCGGCGCGCTGCCGGCCGACCGCGTGTTCCGTGAGCTGCCCGCCCTGCTGCAGCCGGGCGATCTGCTGGTGTTCAACGACACCCGCGTCATCAAGGCCCGGCTGCTGGGCGAAAAGCCCACCGGCGGCGCGGTGGAAGCACTCGTCGAGCGCGTGCTGCCGAACGACGAGGTGCATGCCCACCTGCGCGCCAGCAAGTCCCCGAAGCCCGGCTCGGTCGTGCGCTTTGCCGGCCCCGGCGGCGGCGGCTTCGACGCCCAGGTGCTGGGGCGCGCCGGCCCCGACGATGCGCTGTTCCACCTGCGCTTTCCGGGCTCGCCGCTCGAGCTGCTGCAGCAGCACGGCCACGTGCCGCTGCCGCCCTACATCGAGCATGCGGACAACGCCGACGACGAACGCCGCTACCAGACCGTGTTCGCCGCCCGCCCCGGCGCCGTGGCCGCACCCACCGCGGCGCTGCACTTCGACGAGCCCCTGCTGGCCGCGCTGGCCGCACGCGGTGTGCAGCGCGCGGCCGTGACGCTGCACGTGGGCGCCGGCACCTTCCAGCCGGTGCGCGCCGAGCGCATCGCCGAGCACCGCATGCACAGCGAGTGGTTCGAGGTGAGCGCCGAGACGGTGGCCGCCATTGCCGCCGCACGCGCACGCGGCGGCCGCATCGTGGCGGTAGGCACGACCACGCTGCGCGCGCTGGAAAGCGCGGCGCGCACATCGGCGCCCGGGCCCTTGCAGGCTTACACCGGCGACACCGACATCTTCATCACACCGGGCTTCGAATTCCGCGTCGTTGACCGGCTGATCACGAACTTCCACCTGCCCAAGAGCACGCTGATGATGCTGGTGAGCGCCTTCGCCGGCCACGCCCACATCCGCGCGCTGTACGGCCACGCCATCGAAAGCCGCTACCGCTTCTTCAGCTACGGCGACAGCATGCTGCTCACCCGTTCGGGCTGAGCCCTTCGACAGGCCTGTCCTGAGCCTGACAAAGGGCTCAGGGCGGACGGTTGGGGTGTCCGTTCGAGCTGAGCCTGTCGAAACCCTGCCCCCGCACCGCGGTCGCGCCGACAATCGCGGCATGCTCCAGTTCCAGATCCACCGCACCGAAGGCCTCGCGCGCCGCGGTACGCTCACGCTGAACCACGGCGTCGTCGAGACGCCCGTGTTCATGCCCGTCGGTACCTACGGCACCGTCAAGGGCGTGATGCCGAAGAATCTGCACGAGATGGGCGCCAGCATCATCCTCGGCAACACCTTCCACTTGTGGATGCGGCCCGGGCTGGACGTCGTGCGACAGTTCGGCGGCCTGCACCGCTTCGAGGGCTGGAGCAAGCCCATGCTCACCGACAGCGGCGGCTTCCAGGTCTGGAGCCTGGCCGGCGCCGACGGCAAGGCGCGCAAGATCAGCGAAGAAGGCGTGAAGTTCGCGTCGCCCGTCAACGGCGACAGGCTCTTCCTCACGCCCGAAGTCAGCATGCAGATCCAGACGGTGCTGAACTCCGACATCGTGATGCAGTTCGACGAGTGCACGCCGTACGAGACGGCCGGGCAACTCACCACCGAGGCCGAGGCGCGGCGCTCGATGGAGCTCAGCCTGCGCTGGGCGCGCCGCTCGCAGGCCGAGTTCGCGCGGCTCGAAAACCCGAACGCGCTCTTCGGCATCGTGCAGGGCGGCATGTACGAAAACCTGCGTGCCGAAAGCGCCGCGGCCATGGCCGAACTCGACCTGCCCGGCTACGCCGTGGGCGGCGTCAGCGTGGGCGAGCCCAAGGCCGAGATGCTGAAGATCATGGCGCACACGCCGCGCCTGCTGCCGACGCACAAACCGCGCTACCTGATGGGCGTGGGCACGCCCGAAGACCTGGTGGAAGGCGTCTCGCAGGGCATCGACATGTTCGACTGCGTCATGCCCACGCGCAACGCGCGCAACGGCCACCTGTTCACGCGCTTCGGCGACCTGAAGATCCGCAACGCGCGCCACAAGACGGACGGGCGGCCGATCGACGAGACCTGCAGCTGCCACGCCTGCAAGGGCTGGACCGACGCCGACGGCAGCGTGCACGGCGGCTTCAGCCGTGCCTACCTGCACCACCTCGACCGCTGCGGCGAGATGCTCGGGCCGATGCTGGCCACGATCCACAACCTGCACTACTACGTCAACCTCATGCGCGAGGTGCGCGAGGCGCTGGAGCAGGGCCGCTTCGAGGCCTGGCGGGTGCAGTTCCACGCCGACCGCGTGCGAGGGGTGTAGGCGCCGCACGGCGCCAAGAAAAAGGCCCGCCAATGGCGGGCCTTTGTACGCACTCAGCGCCAGCGTGTCACTGCACGCGGAAGTCGTCGTGGCAAGCCTTGCAAGTGCCCGCAGCCGCACCGAACGCGGCCTTGAGCTGGTCGAGGTTGTTGGCCTTGGCAGCCGTCGCCAGCTTGGCCACCTCTTCCTGCATCTTCTTGGCGCCGGCGTCGAACTTGGCACGCTCCGTCCAGACGTTGGCCTTGGGCTCGCCCTTGTCGGTGCCCGAGGTGCCCTCGACAAACCCGGCGAACGGCAGGTTGGCCACGAATGCCACGACATCGGCGTTGGCCGCAGCGGCGGGGCCGTTGAACGGCACGCGGCCATTGGCCATGGCACCGATGCGGCCGAAGTGGGTGGCCATCACCTGGAACGAGGCCTTGCGGTACTTGACCGCGTCCTCGGGCTTCTGGAACTGCGCGGCGGCGGGCAGCGCCGTCGCAAGGCCGACGACGGCCGCGCACACGAGCATCACACGGGACATGGAGACCTCCTGGAAGGATTTGATGAGCCGCCGCAGTGTAGCGAGGCTCAGCCGCTTCGGGATTCCCCCGATGCCGCAGCGCCGAGCCGGGCTCGGGGTATGGTTCCACCTTCGCCACGCCGTCGCCCGCGACCCCACCGCCCATGTCCTCTGCCGCCGTGCCCACCCGCGTCTGGGATCTGCCGACGCGCCTGTTCCACTGGCTGCTGGCCGCGGCCGTGATCGGCTGCGTGGTGACGGCCAAGATCGGTGGCGGCGCGATGCTGTGGCACCACCGCCTCGGCCACCTGGTGCTGGCGCTCATCGTGTTCCGGCTCGTCTGGGGTCTGGTGGGCGGGCGCTGGAGCCGCTTCTGGAGCTTCATATACGCACCGGCCACCCTGGTGCGTTACCTGCGCGGCAGCGCGCGGCCCGGCGAACAGCTTGATGTCGGCCACAGCCCCACTGGCGCGCTGTCGGTGTTCGCGCTGCTGACGCTGTTGATGGCGCAGGTGGGCAGCGGGCTGATCTCCGACGACGAGATCGCCTTCATCGGGCCGCTGAACCGCTACGTCAGCACCGACACCGCGCTCTTGGCGACCAGCCTGCACAAGACCTGGGGGCAGTGGCTGATCCTCGGCATGGTGGCACTGCACGTGCTGGCCATCGTGGTGTACCTCGTGAAGCGCAACAACCTGGTCAAGCCGATGATCGGCGGCGACAAGCTGCTGCCGCCCGGCACGCCAGCCAGTGCCGACGGCGTGGCGCAGCGCGGCCTGGCCCTGGTGCTGGCGCTCGGCGCTGGCGGCCTGGCCTGGTGGGTATACGGGCTGGGCAGCTGAGGGCACGGCCCACCGTGACGCCGTCATGAACACCGAAGGTCCGCGCATCGAGCTCGTGCCGGCCGAGGGCCCGGAGGCCCTCGAGACGGTGCGCGCGCTGTTCCGCGAGTACGCCGCCACGCTGGCCATCGACCTGTGCTTCCAGAACTTCGAGCAGGAACTGGCCACGCTGCCGGGCGCGTACGCAGCCCCGGGCGGCGCGCTGCTGCTGGCGCTGGTGGATGGCGAGCCCGCCGGCTGCGTGGCCATGCGGGCGCTGCCCGAGGCAGACCATGCCAATGCCTGCGAGATGAAGCGCCTGTATGTGAAGCGCGCCTTCCGCCGCTTCGGCCTGGGCCGGCTGCTGACGCAGCAGCTGATGGACCTGGCCACGCAGGCCGGCCACAGCTGCATGCTGCTGGACACGCTCGACGACATGGAGGCCGCTCGCGGGCTGTACGCCTCGCTGGGCTTCGTCGAGATCCCCCCCTACTACTTCAATCCGATTGCCGGCGCGCACTACCTGAAGGTCGAGCTCGACACGCCCGGCACGCGCTGGTAGCAACCCCATGACCGCCATCCCCGCCCCCGGCACCGCCGAGTTCGAGGCGCTGCTGCACGCCATCCGGTTTCCTGGCGACAGCGACCCGGCCGAAACCCGCGAATGGCTCGACGCCCTGGCCACGCTGGTGCGCGAGGGCGGCCCCGAACGCGCGCGCTTCGTGCTGAGCGCGCTGCAGGACGAAGCGCGCCGCCACGCGCTGGCCTGGCAGCCAGCACGGCAGACGCCTTACGTCAACACCATCGCACTGCACGAGCAGGCGGCGTTCCCGGGCGATCTCGAGATCGAGCAGCGCCTGGCCGCGCTGATGCGCTGGAACGCGCTGGCGATGGTGGTGCGCGCCAACGCAGCGCAGGGCGAGCTGGGCGGCCACATCAGCAGTTATGCCTCGGCGGCGGATCTGTTCGAGGTCGGCTTCAACCACTTCTTCCGCGCCCGCAGTACCGGCCCGGTTGGTCATGTAGGCCACGGCGGCGATCTCGTCTACTTCCAGCCGCACTCCGCGCCCGGCGTGTACGCGCGCGCCTTCGTCGAGGGGCGCCTGAGCGACACCGACCTGGCGCACTACCGGCAGGAGGTGAGCGCCGCCGCCGCCCGTGCGCGCGGCGAGGCGGTGCGCGGGCTGTCGAGCTACCCGCACCCCTGGCTGATGCCGGACTTCTGGCAGTTCCCCACCGGCAGCATGGGCCTGGGGCCGATCTCGGCGGTGTACCAGGCGCGCTTCCTGCGCTATCTCGAACATCGCGGGCTGCAAGCACCTTCGGATCGGGCCGTCTGGGGCTTCTTCGGCGACGGCGAGATGGACGAGCCCGAGTCGCTGGCCGGCCTGAGCTTGGCCGCGCGCGAGAAGCTCGACAACCTCATCTTCGTCGTTAACTGCAACCTGCAGCGGCTCGACGGCCCGGTGCGCGGCAACGGCCGCATCGTCGACGAGCTCGAGACGCTTTTTGCCGGCGCCGGCTGGCACGTCATCAAGCTGGTGTGGGGTTCGGACTGGGACGCCCTCTTCGCCCGCGACACCACGCAGGCCCTGGCGCGCGCCTTCGCGCGCACCGTCGATGGCCAGTTCCAGACCTTCAGCGCCAACGACGGCGCCTACAACCGCGAGAAGTTCTTCGGCCAGAGCCCCGAGCTGCGCGCGCTGGTGGGCGCGATGACCGACGACGAGATCGACCGCCTGCACCGCGGCGGCCACGACCTGGTGAAGATCCACGCCGCCTACGCTGCGGCGGTGCGGCACCGCGGCGCACCGGTGGTCATCCTGGCCAAGACCATGAAGGGCTACGGCATGGGCCAGACGGCCCAGGGCCGCATGACCACGCACCAGCACAAGAAGCTCGACGGCGACGACCTCGTGGCTTTCGCGCGGCGCTTTCGCCTGCCGATGAGCGACGAGGCCGCGCGCGCCCAGGCTTTTGTGCGGCCGGCGGCCGACAGCGCCGAGGCGCAGTACCTGCACGCGCGCCGCGCCGCCCTGGGCGGGCCGATGCCCGTGCGGCAACTGCAATCCCAAGAGGCCGAACCCCTGCCCGTGCCACCCGCGGCCCGCGTGGCCGCGTTTGCGTTGCAGGCCGACGGCAAGGCGATGAGCACGACGATGGCCTTCGTGCGCCTGCTCGGCAACCTGCTCAAGGAGCCGGGCCTGGGCCCGCGCGTCGTGCCCATCGTGGCCGACGAGGCGCGCACCTTCGGCATGGCCTCGCTCTTCCGCCAGGTCGGCATCTATGCGCCGGAGGGCCAGCAGTACGAGCCCGAGGACGCCGGCACGCTGAGCAGCTACCGCGAAAGCCGTGACGGCCAGATCCTGGAGGAAGGCATCAACGAGGCCGGCGCCATGGCCTCGTGGACGGCCGCCGCCACCAGCTACAGCACGCACGGCCTGGCGATGCTGCCGTTCTACATCTACTACTCGATGTTCGGCTTCCAGCGCGTGGGCGATCTGATCTGGGCCGCCGCCGACCAGCGTGCGCGCGGCTTCCTGGTGGGCGCGACCTCGGGCCGCACGACGCTGTCGGGCGAAGGCCTGCAGCACCAGGACGGCAGCAGCCACCTGGTGGCCGCCACGGTGCCCAACTGCGTGGCCTGGGACCCGGCATTCGCCTACGAGCTGGCGCTCATCGTCGAGCACGGTATGCAGCGCATGCTGGTGCAGCAACACGACGTGTTCTTCTACCTCACGGTGATGAACCAGAACCACGCGCAGCCGTCGATGCCGGCGGGCGCTGCCGAGGGCGTGCTTCGCGGTCTGCACCTGCTGCCGGCGCTGCCCGAGATGGCCGCGCTGCCGGCCACGCCTCCGCGCTGCGTGCTGCTGGGCAGCGGCGCCATCCTGCACGAAGTGCTTGCTGCGGCGCAGCTGCTCGCGGCCGACTGGGGCGTGGCCGCCACCGTGGGCAGCGTCACCTCGTGGAGCGAGCTGGCGCGCGACGGCATGGCCACCGAGCGTGCGCGGCTGCTTGGCGGCGAGGCTGTCGAGCCCTGGATCACCACGCAGCTCACCGCCACCGCCGGCCCCGTGATCGCCGCCACCGACTACGTGCGCGCCGTGCCCGAGCAGGTGCGTGCCTTCGTGCCCGCCGGCCGCCGCTACGCCACGCTGGGCACCGACGGCTTCGGCCGCAGCGACAGCCGCGAGGCCGTGCGCGGCTTCTTCGAAGTGAGCCCGCGGCACATCGCGCTGCGCACGCTGCAGGCGCTGGCCGATGACGGTGTGCTCGGCGCTGACGTGCCTGCGGCTGCGCGCCAGCGTTACGGCCTCGGCCCGTCGCCCGCGCCCTGGACGCTGTAGGGGCGCGCTGCGGCATCATCGCCGCACGACGACCCTGGAGACCTTCATTTCCACCGCCCTCACCCTGACCGCCGGCGCGCTGCGCCTGACCCTGCGGCCCGACCTCGGCGGCGCCATCGCCGCCCTGTGGTGGGCTGACGCCCACGGCGAGCTGCCGGTGATGCGCAGCAGCGAACCCGCCGAGCTGGCCGCTGCGCGCGCCGCCGCGAGCTACCCGCTGGTGCCCTACTCCAACCGCGTGGGCTTGCGCCGCTTCCGCTGGCACGGGCAGGACTTCAGCACCGCGCCCAACTTCGACGACAACCCGCACTCGGTGCATGGCGTGGGCTGGATGCGGCCGTGGCAGGTGGTGTCGGCCTCCGGCGCAGAAGCCGAGCTGCGGTACGTGCACACGCCTGACGCACACTGGCCCTTCGCCTTCGAATCACGCCAGCGCTTCGAGCTCACCAACAGCACGCTCACGCTGCGCCTGTCCGTCACCAACACCGACACGCGCTCGCAGCCTGTGGGCCTGGGCTGGCACCCCTACTTCCCGAAGCGCACGCGCAGCCACCTGCACGCCCAAGTGAGCGGCCGCTGGGACCCTGACGCCAGCGGCCTGCCCGAGCGCCACCTGCCGCAAGCCGGCATCCGCGGCGAGGTGGCGCAGCTGGCCTACGACCACTGCTTCGACGGCTGGAACGGCACCGCGCAGCTGCGCGACGAGCGCCTGTCGCTGACGCTCACGTCCTCCTTCAGCCGCCTCGTGGTCTACACGCCGGCCACCAAGCCGTACTGGTGCGTCGAGCCCGTCAGCCACGTCAGCAACGCCATCCAGATGGCCGAACCGGCGCTGCACGGCCTGGTCGATCTGGCGCCCGGCGCCACGCACGAGGGCTGGATGACGCTGCAGGTGGCCCCGGCATGAGCGCAGCCGCACTGGAACTTCAGCTCGACTGGCAGCCGCTGCCCGTGCCGCCCAGCCTGCTGGGCGAATCGCCGTTCTGGCACCCCGACGAGCAGGCGCTGTACTGGTGCGACATTCCCGGCCGCGCGCTGCACCGCTGGTGCCCGGCCGACGGCGCCGCCGGCGCGCATCGGCAATGGGACTTCGACAACGAGCCCGGCTGCGTGGCCCCGCTGCCTGGCGGCCGCCTGCTGCTGGCGATGCGCGACGGCCTGTTCCGCTTCGACCCCCGCGATGGCTCGCGCGATGGCATCCTCGAACGCCTGGCGCCCCCGCCCTACGACACCGCGGTGGAGCGCTTCAACGACGGCAAGGCCGACGCACTCGGCCGCCTGTGGGTGGGCACGATCTACGACCCGCGCAGCAAGCCCGCTGCCGCGCTGTACCGCTGGGACGGCCACACGCTCGAGCGCGTGGCCGGCGACGTGACGGTGAGCAACGGCCTGGCCTTCAGCGCCGACGGCCGCCACGTCTACTGGACCGACACGCCCTCGCACCGCGTGATGGTCTACACGCTCGATGCCGGCACCGGCCGGCTCATCGAGCCGCGCGTGCTGCACACCTTCGCGCCCAAGGTGGCCGGCGCACCGTTGGCCGGTTATGGCGGGCGGCCCGATGGCGCGGCGCTCGATGTCGAGGGTGGCTACTGGGCCGCGATGATGGAAGGCAAGCAACTCGTGCGCATCGCGCCCGACGGCACGCTGCTGGCCCGTGTGCCGCTGCCGGTGCGCTGCCCCACCATGCCCTGCTTCGGCGGCGCCGACGGCCGCACGCTGTTCGTCACCACCGCCCGCGCCAATCGCCCGGCCGACGAGCTGGCCGCCGAGCCCTGGGCCGGCTGCGTGTTGATGGCGCGCGCGCCGCTGGCGGGGCTGCCGGTGAACTTCGCCGCCGGCTGATGAGCGTGCCGCAGGCCCGCGCCGACTTGCTGGCCCGGCTGGCCGAACCCCGCGAGTGGGACCAGGCCGTCATCGGCGGTGGCTCGGTCGGCCTGGGCGTGGCGCTGGATGGGGTGGCGCGTGGCTTCTCGGTGCTGCTGCTGGAGGCTGGCGACTTCGCCCAGGGCACCTCGTCGCGCGCCACCAAGCTGGCGCACGGTGGTGTGCGCTACCTCGCCCAGGGCGATCTGGCCCTCGTGCGCGAGGCGCTGCACGAGCGCGGCGCGCTGCTGGCCAACGCGCCCCACGTGGCCGCGCCGCTGCCCTTCGTGATGCCGGCCTACCGCTGGTGGGAGAAGGGCTTCTACGGCGCCGGCCTGAAGGCCTACGACCTGCTGGCCGGCTCGCGCGGGCTGGGCGCCACGGAGTGGATCGACACCCGCCGCGCGCAGGCGCTGCTGCCCGGCGTGCGCGCCCAGGGCCCGGTGGGCACGCTGCAGGGCGGCGTGCGCTACTGGGACGGCCAGTTCGACGACGCGCGCCTGGCGCTGCTGCTGGCGCGCACCGCGGCGGCCAAGGGCGCGCTGCTGCTGAACCACGCGCCGGTGGTGGCGCTGCGGCGCGAGCGCGGGCAAGTGCGCGGCCTCGTGCTGCGCGACGCCGAGACCGGCACCGAACACGCCGTGGCCGCGCGCTGCGTCGTCAACGCCACGGGCGTGTGGGTCGACGGCATCACGGCGCTCGACCACGACGAAGACGAGCCGCCACGAGGCAGTGCGCACCGCGTGGCGCCGAGCCAGGGCGTGCACCTCGTCGTCGACCGTGCCTTCATGCCCGGCCAGCACGCGCTGCTGGTGCCCAAGACGGAAGACGGCCGCGTGCTGTTTGCCGTGCCCTGGCTGGGCAAGACGATCCTCGGCACCACCGACACACCGCGCACCGACGCCCCCGCCGAGCCCGAGGCGCGTGCCGACGAGGTGGCCTTCATCCTGCGCGAGGCCGGCCGCTACCTGGCGCGCGCGCCGCAGGCGGCCGATGTGCGATCGCTGTGGGTGGGCCTGCGGCCGCTGGTGAAGCCGCCCGAGGGCCGCGATGGCGACACCAAGTCGATCTCGCGCGAGCACTCGGTGTGGGTGTCGCGCTCGGGCCTCGTCAGCGTGACGGGCGGCAAGTGGACCACCTACCGCTCGATGGCCGAAGACGTGCTGGCGCGCTGCATGGCCGCGGGCCTGCTGCCGCAGCGCGCGGCGGGCGTGACAACCTCGCTGCGGCTGGTGGGCGCCCCGACGGCCGCCGACCCGGCGCGCTCGCTGGCGGCGCCGCCGGGCGAGCATCTCTATGGCACCGAAGTGGCCGCGCTGCGGGCCCTGCCCGGTGCCACGCGCTGGCTGGCGCACGACCGCGAAACCGGCCAGGGCGTGCTGAGTGAGGCGATGGTGCGCTTTGCCGTGCGCTTCGAGTTCGCGCGCACCACCACCGACGTGCTGGCGCGGCGTTCGAGGCTGTTGTTCCTCGATGCCGCACAGGCCGGCGCGGTGGCGCCGACCGTGGCAGAACTCGTGGCCGAGGAAACCGGCCGCGATCCTGCGCTTGAGGCCTGCCTGGCGCTGGCGGCGCAGTACTCGCGGCTGCCCTGAGTCAGCCTGCCCGGGACGGGCGCTTCGACAGGCTCAGCGCGAACGGAGTGGGGGGCCTCCCGCACCCCACCCGTTACGGCATAGGGACCACCCGCATCCATCCGTTCGGACTGAGCTTGTCGAAGTCCTGCCCGCCGCCGCTCAGGCCCCCAGCGCCTGCTTCAGCGCCAGCTCCAGCGGCCCCTGATCGGCCTCCCGAAACCCATCGTGCTGCAGCCGCACCCGCCCGTCGCGGCCGATGATGAAGCTCGTCGGCATCGCCTTGGCGCCAAAGCGTCTGGGCGTGTCGCCCGCGGGGTCGAAGGCGATGGTCGCCCGCGACGGCACGGCCCGCATGAACTGCTCGGCTGCGCCGCGCTGGCGGTCCAGGTTGACCGCCACCACCGCCAGGCCCGAGGTGCCGTGCCGCGCCAGCATCTGGTCCATCCACGGAAACGACTGCCGGCACGGCGGGCACCACGAAGCCCAGAAGTCGAGGTAGACGACGCGGCCCTTCAGCGCCGCCAGGCTCACGGGGCCGGCGAGGCCTTCGAGCTCCAGGGCCGGCGCGGCGTCGCCCATCGCAAGGGCACGTGTGTCGAGGGCTCGCGCCGGGCGATGCGCCGCCAGCAGGGCTAGCGGCAGGGCGGCGAGCAGCGTGCGGCGAGAAAGGGCCGTGTTCATGTCAGCTTCCTTGGGCAAGCGTGTCGAAGTGGTTGTGCACCTGGCCGGCGTCGCCGATCAGCGCATGCGGCACACCGGCCTCGCGCAGCCAAGCCGCCGCACCGGGGCCGCGCAGCAGGGCCATGGTGGACAGCATGCCGGCCTCCACGCAACGCGGCGCGGCCACGGTCACCGAGCGCGGTGCGCCTTCCACGGGCCAGCCGCTGCGGGGGTCGAGCACATGGCCGAGGCGGCGGCCCTGGTGCATGAGGTAGCGGCGAGCGTCGCCGCTGGTGGCCAGCGCGCCGCTGCGCAAGCTGAGCACGGCGGCGGCATCGGTGCGGCCAGCGGTATCGGCGAGCACGCCCTCGATGCCGACCTGCCACGCGCTGCCGTCGGCGCGCGGCCCCGAGCAGGCCAGGTCGCCGCCGAAGTTCACGAGCAGCGGCACGTCTGTCTCGGCGCGCAAGAGCGCCCGCGCGCGGTCCACCGCGTACTCCTTGCCGATGCCGCCGAAGTCGAGCTCCATGCCCTCGGGCAGCCACAAGCGGGGCCGCTGCCAGCGCAGGCGATGCCAGCCCAAGCGCGGCAGCAGCGCGGCCACGGCTTCGGGCGTGGGCACGCGCTCGCTGCCATCAAAGCGCCAGGCCTGGCGCAGCACGCCGCTGGTGATGTCGAAGAGGCCGCCGCTGAGCGCGTGGCACTGGGCCGCGAAGTCCAGCAGCTGGGCGGTTTCGTCGTCGACCGTCTGCCAGCGACCCCGGCCGGCGTGCAGCTGTGCCACCACGCTGTCGCTGCGGTAGCGGCTGTAGCGACGCTCGACGCGCAGTGCCTCGGCCTGCGCCAGCCGCAGCAGCCGGCGCGCCGTAGGCTCGTCGCCGCCATCGAGCAGCAGCTCGCAGGGGCTGGCCATGGCGTCGAAGCCACCGCGCCAGCCGCCCTGTGCGCCCTGCTCGCCCTGCAGCCAGGGCGCGGGGTCTTCAGCGGCATCGTTCACCAGCGGAACGACCATCCCACCGTCAGCATCGTCGCCTTCAGGTCGGGCGCCGGTGCCAGCGTGGCCAGCACGCCGGGCGCGCCGCTCGGGGCGTCTTGCCGCTGGCGGTAGCTTTCGGCGCGCACGGTCAGCAGGCTGTCGCGGGCCAACGGCCAGCCGAGCGTGACGCCGATGGTGTCGGCCGAGAACGCGCCCAGGCGCTCGTCGGCCGAGGCGGCGGTGAGCGCGGTGGTCTGGCTGCTGCTGTTCCAGTCGCGGCCCTCGATGAGCCAGGGGCGGTAGAAGTCGGCGGCCTGCTGCACATGGTGGCGCCAACGTGGCTGCACGAAGCCGCCGCCGGGCAGCGGGTGGCGCCAGCGCAGATCGACCGTATGGGCGCGCACGCCCCAGTCGTCGCCATACCAGCGGTACGAGGCGTCGAGCACGCCGGGCCCCAGGCTGAGCTTGTTCGACCAGAACAGGCTCGTGCGCGTGCGGCTGTCGGGGCGCAGCTCGGCCACGTAGCGCGAGCCGGTGACGAGGCCGGTGCTGCCGTCGAGCACGCTCAGCAGCTTGTACGGATCGGTGTGCTCGCCGCTGCCGCTGCCCAGGCCCAGGTTCAGCTGCATCAGCCACTGGCGGTTGACCACCTGCGTCCAGCCCAGCAGCAGGTCGGCCACCTGGCGCGAGCCGTTGCCGCCCTTGGACGAGCCGGCGCCGAACATCGGCTTCAGGCCCGCGGGCTGGCCGCCCACGGGGCGCATCTGGTCGGCCTCGAGCGCCAGGCCGATGCTCAGCGTGGTGTTCTTGCGGTCGAAGTCGCGCGCCAGCGAGACGTTGGCACCCAGCGAGGTGAAGTCGTATTCGCGCGAGACGTTCGCGCCGTAGCTCAGGCGCTGGTCGGCGCCCCAGGGGCGCTCCTGGTTGGCGGCCAGGGCGACGCGGGTGTCCTTGAAGCTCGGGTCCAGCGGGCGCGTGCCGGGCGCGGCCGTCCACGTGCCGGTGCCCGAGGGCGAGGTGAAGGTCTGCACGCCGGGCTGCGCCACGGCGCCATTGGGCGAGGCGCCGGTGAGGCTGTCGAGCGTGAGCTTCAGGCCTGTCGTCACGCCCGCGCTGTTCGTGCGCTTCAGGCCCAGCACCGGCTCGACGGCGCGCACGCGGCCGCCGCCTTCGCTGTACACCAGCACGGCCGTGTCGACGAGCCAGGGCGTGGCGGCCTCGGCGGCCTGCGCCCCAGGTGCCAGCAGCGTGGCGGCGGCGCCGGCCAGGGCGGCGCGCCAATCGGTGGGGCTCAGTTGCATCCGCAGCCTCCACCGCCGAAGCCGCGGCCGCCAGTGGCAGCTTCCTTGCTGAAGTAGACGTGGTCGTCGAGGTCGCCGTGCAGCGGCACGCCCTCGGGCGCCATCGCCGGCTGCGCGAGCAGATCGCGTTCCCAGGGCTGCACGCCCATCGACGCGCAGCCGCCGAGCAGCGCCATCGCACCCAGCACCAGCGCGGCGGCAGGGCGCCGCAGCTTCATTCCATCGAAGTTCTTCATGCCCATCCCGTCTGCCGCGTGATGCGGCGAACGGGATGCTCGGCCGGCCCGATGAAGCCGACCTGAAGACGCCGGGCGTCAGCGCTGCGCCGACTTACATCGACGAGTACTTCACCGAGCAACCGTACGGCCGCGTGACAGGCGTGCTCACCGGCTTGCCGGCCAGCAGCTCGGCCAGGGCCACCTTGACGTGGTTGGTGGCGGTGGCGGTGTCGGCGGGGTTGCTGCTGGGCTTGTTGTCGATGGCGCCGGCGTACACGAGCTTGCCGGCGGGATCGATGACGTACATGTGCGGCGTGGTGCGGGCGCCATAAGCGCGGCCGACCTTGCCGTCGGCGTCCATCAGCGTGGCGGTGGCGGCGGCCTTCTGCTGCTGCATCCAGCTGTTCATGCTGGCCGGGCTGCGGTAGTCGCGCGAGTCGGTGGCGGTGCTGTTGACGCTGAGCCAGACCACGCCCTTGGCGGTGGCCTCACGCTGCGTGCCCTGCATGTTGCCGCCGCTGTAGTGCTTGACGACGTACGGGCAGCCGGGGTTCACCCACTCGAGCACGACGTGCTTGCCCTTGAAATCGGCCAGCGAGACGGTCTTGCCGGTGGCGTCGGTGGCCGTGAAGGCCGGCGCCGGCTGGCCGACGGTGGCGTTGGACAGCGCCGCGGTGGCGGCCAGCGCCAGCGTGGTGGCGACCAGGGTGCGGGCGAGCATCTGCATGGCGAACTCCTGTTGAAGGGCGGGCGGCGGGCTCAGCGACCGGCGCCGATGGCGCCGAGCACCTCGTCGACCGAGAGAATTTCGCTCAGCAGCCGTGGCCCTGCTGCGCCCGGGGTGTAGACGGCGTACACCGGCACGCCGCTGCGGCCGTAGCGCGTGAGCTGTTCGGTGATGGCGGGGTCGCGCTTGGTCCAGTCGGCGCGCAGGCGCACGACCTGCTTGTCGGCGAAGGCCGCCTTCACGTCATCGGCCGCCAGCGTGGTGCGCTTGTTGAACTGGCAGGTCACGCACCAGGCGGCGGTGAAGTCGACGAACACCGTGCGGCCCTCGGCCTGGGCCTGCGCCACGCGAGCGGTGCTCCAGGGCTCCCAGCCGTCGCTGCTGGCCTGTGCGGCGCCGCCGCCGGCGATGGCGTCCTGGCGCAAGGCCGGCGCCGCCCACACGAGGGCCGCCACCAGCAGCAGCACGGCCGCGGTGCCGAAGCCGCCGCGGGCCTTGGGGCCGAGCGTCGGCGAGCCCACGGCCCAGGCCACGAAGGCCAGCGCCACCAGCAGACCGAGCAGCGCCACGGCGCCGTCGATGCCCACCTGCACGCCCAGCACCCACACCAGCCACACCACGGTGGCGAACATCGGGAAGGCCATCAGCGTCTTGAAGTGCTGCATCCAGATGCCGGGCCGCGGCAGTGCGCGGGCCAGCGCCGGCCAGGCACTGGCCGCCAAGTAGGGCAAGGCCATGCCGAGGCCCAGCGCCGCGAACACCGCCAGCGCCTGCACCGGCGGCATGGTGATGGCCGCACCCAGCGAGGCGCCCATGAACGGCGCCGTGCACGGGCTGGCCACGGCCACGGCCAGCACGCCGGTGAGGAAGTGATCGGCCACCGGATGGCGCGCCTGCGCCCCGGCCCACGACGAGGGCAGCACCGAGCCGAACTCGAACACGCCCGCCAGATTCAGGCCGATCAGCGTGAACAGCCCCGCCAGCACCGCCACCACCGCCGGGTGCTGGAGCTGGAAGCCCCAGCCGAGCTGTTCGCCGCCGGCACGCAAGGCCAGCAGCACGGCGGCCAGCGCCACGAAGCTGAGCACGACACCGCCGGTGTAGGCCAGGCCGCCGGCCAGCTGCGCACGGCGATCGGCCCCGGTGCGCGCAAAGCCCAGCACCTTGAGCGACAGCACCGGAAACACGCAGGGCATCAGGTTCAGGATGAGGCCGCCCACCAGCGCAAAGGCCACGGCGAGCACAAAGCCCGGCGGCGCGGCGGCCGCGGGGGCGGGCGTGATCTCGGCGTTGCCCAAGGCGGGCAGCGGCGCCGGCGCGGCCACCGCCGGCCAGGGCGTGGTGACGGCAGCCGCCACGCGCAGGCCGGCCACTTCGCCAGCGCTCGTGAGCACCAGCGGCATCGTGGTGGGCGACTCGCTGCGCTGCGGGTCCAGCGGCACGCGGGCGGTCCAGGTGCCGCCGTCCCACGAGGTCTGCGGCTTCGCGGCGTTGACGATGACGCCCGACGTTTCGGGCAGGAAGCCGAGCTCGCGCCCTTGCCACGCCACCGGCAGGCCAGTCACGCGCACCACGAGATCAGGGCCTTCGACCGCTGCCTTGGCATCGGCGCCGGCCACGTCTTGCGGCCGCGCGGCGCGCGCTGCCGCAAACAGGGCCGCGTGGCCCGCGGTGGCCGCCTTCACCGGCAGCTGCAGCACGAACTCGCCGCTCTCGGGGATGCAGACGTCCTTGCAGACCAGCCACTCGGCGTTGAGCTTGACCTCCAGCGTGTCGCCCACAAAGCCGGCCGG
>JBIJAP010000148.1:0-7999 GCA_044345715.1 Rubrivivax sp. | reverse complement strand
GTGGCCTTCTTCACCGTGGCCACGGCGTCGGCCTTGAACTCGGTGGCCACGACCACGTCGGTCGGGATCGGCACTGCCGCGCCGCGCGCCTTCATGGCCGCGATCACGGCGCGGGCCTCGTCCACCAGGTCGGGCTCAGCCAGGCTCTTGCCGATGGGCAGGCCCGCGGTCAGCATGAAGGTGTTGGCGATGCCGCCACCGACGATGAGGCCGTCGACCTTGTCGGCCAGGCTCTTCAGGATGGTGAGCTTGGTGCTCACCTTGCTGCCGGCCACGATGGCCAGCAGCGGCCGCTTCGGTGCCGCCAGCGCGCGCGTGACGGCGTCGATTTCCGCCGCCAGCAGCGGCCCGGCGCAGGCCACCTTGGCGTACTGCGCGATGCCGTAGGTGCTGGCCTCGGCACGGTGCGCGGTGCCGAAGGCGTCGTGCACGAAGATGTCGCACAGGGCCGCCATCTTGCGGGCCAGCGTCTCGTCGTTCTTCTTCTCGCCCTTGTTCAGGCGGCAGTTCTCGAGCAGCACCACTTCGCCGGGTTGCACGTCGACGCCGTCGACCCAGTTGCTCACCAGCGGCACCTCGTGGTTCAGCAATTCGGCTAGGCGCGCGGCCACCGGGGCCAAGCTGTCTTCGGGCTTGAAGGCGCCTTCGGTCGGGCGGCCGAGGTGGCTGGTCACCATCACGGCAGCGCCGGCGTCCAGCGCCATGCGGATGGCCGGCACGCTGGCGCGGATGCGGGTGTCTTCGGTGATGCGGCCGTGCTCGTCTTGCGGCACGTTCAGGTCGGCGCGGATGAACACCCGCTGCCCCTTCACCCGGCCAGCGGCCACCAAGTCGGCAAGGCGGATCACGTTCATGGATCGGTTCTCCAGCGGTGGGTGCAGCAGTGGGCGGAACCGCGGATTCTAGGCAGCGCCTCTGTCAGACCTCGCTCAGGTCCAGCCCAGCCCCAGCCGCAGCGGCAGGTACACCAGCATGCCGCACAGGATGGTGCCCAGGATGTCGCGGCGCCAGAAGTACCAGGCCGCGCCGGCGGCGGCGCCGAACAGGCGCGCATCGGCCCAGGTGCTGACGAAGCGGCCCTGCGTGCTGATGATCTCGGGCACCACCACCGCCGCCAGCGCGGCCAGCGGTGCGTAGCGCAGGCCTTCGCGCAGCCAGGCGGGCAGCGGCCACTCGCGCTCGGGGATCAGGAAGAAGCCGCGCGTGAAGATGGTGATGGCCGCCAAGCCGACGATGGCCAGCGCCAGCAGCCACGGATCCCAGTCGTTCATGACCGCTCCTCCGGGCCGCCCGGGGCCGGTGGCGGCGGCGACACGGGCTGAGCCTTGGCGGGCTTCTTCGGCCCGGCATGGTCCATCAGCACACCGATGGCCACCGCGGCGGCGATGGCCACGAGGATGTTCATCTTTAGCGGCAGTGCGTACGCCGCCACCGCCGCGCAACCGGCCACCACACCGGCGAAGGCCGTGGTGCGGTCGGACACCAGGCTCAAGCCCACGCCCAGGAGCGCCAGCGTGCCGGCGAAGCCGATGCCCCAGTGCGCCGGCACCGACTCGGCAAAGAAGATGCCCAGGATCGACGGCACCTGCCAGCTCAGCCAGTTGGTGGTGGCGCCGCCCAGCAGGTAGGGCAGCTGCTCGGGCGCGGGCTTCGGCTCGGGGAAGCGGCGCATGAAGAGCACGTAGTTCAGATCGGCCATGAAGTACGACAGCGCCACCCGCTTGCGCCGGCCCAGGTGCACGAAGTAGGGCCGCCACTGCGCCGAGAAGATCAGGAAGCGCAGGTTCACGCACAGCGCCGTGGCCCACACCACCAGCACCGGCGCGCCGCTCATCAACAGCGGCAGTGTGGCCAGTTGCGCACTGCCGGCATAGACCAGCAGCGACATCAGCACCATCAGCGGCACCGGCAGGCCGCTATTGCCCATGGCCACGCCGGTGATCAGCCCCCAGGCGCCGATGCCCAGCGAGGTGGCAAGCATGTCGCGCGCGCCACGGGCGTATTCAGGATGGCACCAGGGCGGCACGGTGGGGGCCGGCAGCGCGGGGCCGGGCGGGGGCGGGGAAGGGGCAGACACCCCGGGGATTCTCCCAGGGCGGCCAGCGGCACCGGCCTGCAGCGCTGCAGGTGCGGGCTGCGCGCCGGGCGAGGAGCTCGAGCCCGCAACGGGCTAGCGCTTGTTGACGCTGCCGCTGCCCGCCACCTTGGCGTTCACGGTGGCGGCGTTGCCGGTGTAGACGACGTCGCCACTGCCGGCGATGCGCACCTCCAGCGCCTTGTCGGCATGCACGCTGGCGTCGCCGCTGCCGGCGATGTTCACCGAGACCTCGTCGGACTTCATTTCGCGCAGCTTCACGTCGCCACTACCGGCAATGCCGACCTTCAGCCGCGTGGCGCTGCCGGCACCTTCGACATCGCCACTGCCGGAGATCGAGATCTGCAGATCGGCCGTCGTCAGTTTCTGCAGGCGCGTGTCGCTCGAACCCGAGATCTGGATCGACAGCGACGGCGTCTCGAAAGGCTCGACCGTCATGTCGCCCGAGCCCGAAGCCGCCAGCGACGTGAGCCGCGGCACGGTGACGTGGATGCGGGCGTCGGTCTTCGTGTAGATCGACATGCCGCGCTTCCAGCGCACCTGCAGCCGGGCATCGGCACCGCTGCCGGTGACCTCGGTTTCGAGGTAGGGCAGCAGGTTGTCGTCCACCGTCACCTCCACCTGCTGCGTGCCACCCTGGCGCACCACGAGATCCATGGAGCCCGACAGCGCCACGCCCTGGAACGGCGGCAGGCTGCGTTGCTCGGTGGTGGTGCGCCCGGAACCGCTCACGCGTTCGGCCTGGGCCGCCAGCGGCAGCAGGCCGGCGGCAGCCAGCAGCGCCAGTGCGGCGAGGCGGACCAAGGAGCGCCGGCGGGCGGAAGAAACGGGGGCGGGGGCTGCACGCATGGGCGCTCCTGGTGTCGAAGAGCCTCGATGGTGCCCGGCCCGGGCCGCCCGCGCGTCAGGCAGGCGACGGAGTGCAGGCCGGCGCGACGGATCGCCGGAACGCGTGTGCGCTGCGCCTGCTTCGGCGAGTTCGACTACTTCGGCGCCTTGGCCGCGACCTTGGCGTCGTCGGCCTTGCCGTCGGCGGCGCTCTTCTTCGCGGGCTCTTTCTCTTCCGCCTCGCCGGCATCGGCGGCATCCGGGGGCGGCGGAGGCACGGCCTCGAGCTTGTTCTCGACCATGTACTCGTTCATTTCCTTCCAGCCGGCAAACACGGCGGCCTTGTCGGCGCGCTTGTTCAGCTCGAAGCAGGCCTCGACCGAGCGGGCCGAGTGGCGGCAGCCGGCGCCGATGGCACGGCCGTCGGCTTCGTGCTTGGCGGCGATCTGTTCGGGGTTCTCGATGCCGAGCAGGTCGCAGCCGCCCAGCAGCAGCAGCGGGGCGAGCAGGAGGCTCCGGTACAGGGCTCGGCAAAGAACTCGGCTCATGGGCGGGATATCGGCGGCCCCGCACCGGGCTTGAGGGCCGTCAGCCGCCGCCCTGCCCGCGCTCGCCCTGCCCGTGCACGCTCTGCCCGCGCAGATACTCCGCCACCGCCAGCCGCCGGCCGCCCGCGGCCTGCACTTCCAGCAGTTCCAGCGCTGCGTCGCCACAGGCCAGCGCCAGGCGGCCCTTGCCGACATCAAGGCGTGTGCCTGGCGCCTGCCCGGCCACACCCGGCAGCACGGCCGCACACCAGATCTTCAGCGCCTCGCCGTCCACCTGCGCCGTGCAACCCGGGAACGGATCGAAGGCGCGGATGCGGCGTTCCAGCTCGGCCGCTGGCCGCGCCCAATCGAGCGCCGCCTCGGCCTTGTCGATCTTGTGCGCGTAGTTCACGCCTTGCTCGGGCTGCCTCGTGGCCACCAGCGTGCCGGCCGGCAACTGCGCCAGAGACTGCACGATCAGCCGCGCGCCCATCTCGGCCAGGCGGTCGTGCAGCGTGGCGGTGGTGTCGCTGGCGGCAATCGGTGTGGCTTCGGCCAGCAGCATGTCGCCGGTGTCCAGGCCCTCGTCCATCTGCATGATGGTGATGCCGGTGGAGGCATCACCCGCCTCGATGGCGCGGTGGATGGGCGCCGCGCCGCGCCAGCGCGGCAGCAGCGAGCCGTGGATGTTCAGGCAGCCGCGGCGCGGCAGCGCCAGCACCCAGCGCGGCAGGATCAGCCCGTAGGCCGCCACCACCATCAGCTCGGGCGCGTCGGCCGCCAGCAGCGCCTGCGCGGCCGCGGCCCCGTCGGGGAACTTGCCGTCCAGGCGCAGGCTGCGCGGCTGCGCCAGCGGCAGGCCGTGTGCGAGCGCGAACTGCTTCACCGGCGAGGGCTGCAGCTTCAGGCCGCGGCCGGCGGGCCGGTCGGGCTGGGTGAGCACCCGCACCACCTCGTGGCCGGCGGCGTGCAGCGCCTCGAGCGCGACGCGCGCGAACTCGGGCGTGCCGGCGAAGGCGATGCGCATCGAAGCCGGCAATCGCGTCACGCGCGCGCGCGCTGCTCGTCGCGCGTGCGCTTGAGCCTCTTGGTGCGGATGCGGTCGCGCTTCAAGCCGCTGAGGTACTCGACGAACACCTTGCCGCGCAGGTGATCCATCTCGTGCTGCACGCACACGGCGCTCAGGCCCTCGGCGTCGATCTCGAAAGGCTGGCCGTCGCGGTCGAGCGCGCGCACCTTCACGCGGGCATGGCGCTCGATCTTGTCGTAGACCTGGGGCACCGACAGGCAGCCCTCCTCGACCACGGCACGCTCGTCGCTGGCCCAGACGATCTCGGGGTTGATCAGCACCAGCGGCTGGTCGCGCGAGTCGGAGGTGTCCATGACGATGAGGCGCTCGTGCACGTCTACCTGGGTGGCGGCCAGACCCACGCCGCTTTCGGCGTACATGGTCTCCAGCAGGCTCGCGGCGAGCGCGCGGATGCGCTCGTCGACGGCCGCCACCGGGCGGGCCACGGTGTGCAGGCGGGGATCGGGGTAGCGCAGGATGGTCAGCTGGGCCATGGCAGAACGGGCGGAACAGACGTCAGGGGCAGGGTGGCTCGGTCACCACCCGGTGGATAGGGGGCGGCGAAACAGCTCGCAACAGCTGTCGAACGATCGCAACGCCAGCACGCCAAACACGGCTGGTTTGCGCCAGAGTCGACGCTCACTTTGTTTGCGGCATCAAGGGTTTAGGGGCAGAATCTTCCAAACTGAATGAAGATTGTCGCCGCTCCTGGCCCGGCTTACCGGGTCCGTCGCGAGGGCGCACATTCTGGCACCGCACCGCAAGCCGTCCGGAGACCCGCAGCGTGACCCAAACGACCCCCCTGCCCCGCCGCCGCCTCCTGCTCCAAGCCACCGGGGCGGCCGGCGCGGCTGCGGCGGCCTTTGTATCGGGTGGCGTGGCCTGGGCCCAGACGAGCGCCCTGCCGGTGCTGCCGGCCTGGCGCGACACCGCCCAGCGCGTAGCCTCGGCAGGCGTGCCGCTGTCCGAACTGGCGCCCAACGCGCCCGACTCGCACACCGTGCGTCCCGGCGACACGCTCTGGGGGATCTCCACGCTCTTCCTCACCTCGCCCTGGCGCTGGCCCGAGCTGTGGGGCATGAACCTCGAGCAGATCCGCAACCCGCACCTCATCTACCCGGGCCAAGTGCTGGTGCTCGAAAAAGTCGACGGCGTCGCGCGGCTGCGCATGGCCGGTGCGCCCAACGGCAACGGCAACGCCCCCACCAACACGGTGAAGCTGTCGCCGCGGGTGCGTTCCGAGCTGCTCGACAACGGCGCCATCGCCGCCATCCCGCTCAACCTGATCGGCCCGTTCCTCAGCGAGGCCGTGGTCTTCGACGGCAACGAGCTCGAATCGGCGCCGCGCGTGGTGGCCACGCAAGAGGGTCGCGTGATGGTCACTCGCGGCGAGATCGCCTACGTTCGCGGCGATCTCAAGGGCGCGCGCGATTTCCGCCTGTTCCGCGAGCTCGTGCCGCTGGCCGATCCGGTCACGAAAGAAGTGCTGGGCTTCGAGGGCCGCTACGTCGGCACCGCCGAGGCGGCGCAGCCGCAGGGCAGCACCACGGTCGACGGCAAGCCGGCGCTGGTGCCGGCCAGCTTCCGCGTTACCAGCACGCGGCTGGAGGCCATCGTCGGCGACCGCCTCAGCCCGGTGCCCCAGCAGGAGCTCGTGGCCTACGTGCCGCGTGCGCCGGCCAACCCAGTGGCAGGGCACATCGTCTCGGTCTACGGCGAAGGCGTTCGGGCCGGCCAGAACCAGGTCGTCGCCATCAACCGCGGTCAGCGCGAAGGCATCGAACGTGGTCACATCCTGGCGGTGTGGCGCGCCGGCCGCACGGCGGTAGACCGCACCTCGGCCGACAAGTCGCCGATGCGCCTGCCCGACGAGCGCCAGGGCCTGGTGTTCGTGTTCCGCGTCTTCGACCGCGTGTCCTACGCACTGGTGCTGAACGTGCAGGAACCGATCCGCTCCGGCGACCGGTTCACCCAGCCCTGACGGCAGCGCCGCGGCCTGGGCACTGACTGGCTGCGCCCGGCGCCACGCATGGAGCCGGCCGAATTCAACGCCTGGTTCCGGCTGCTCGGCACGCCCGGCGTCGGCCGCGGCACGGCACGCAAGCTGCTAGCCGCCTGCGGCACCCCCGAGGCCGTGCTCGCCACACCGCTGAGCAGCCTGCGCCAGCTGGTGGGTGAGGCCGTCGCGCAGGCTTTGCGCAGCCCGCGCCCCGAAGACGACGAGCGCCACGACACCGCCGCCGCCTGGCTGGCCGCCGGCTCTGACCGGCATGCCCTCGTGCCGGGCGACCCCCGATTCCCGCCGCTGCTGCTCCAGACCGCCGACCCGCCGCTGCTGCTGTACGTGCAGGGCGACCCGGCCGTGCTGTCGCGCCCGGCGCTGGCCGTGGTGGGCAGCCGCAGCGCCACGCCACAGGGCCTGGCCAACGCGCGTGCCTTCGCCGCTGCGCTGTCGCAGCAGGACTGGACGATCGTGTCGGGCCTGGCGCTGGGCATCGACGCCGCGGCCCACGAAGGCGCTCTGGAGGCGAGGGCGCAAGGGGGAGCCGGCACCGTGGCGGTGGTGGGCACCGGACTCGACCGCGTGTTCCCGGCCCGCCACCGCGCCCTGGCGCATCGCATCGCTGCGCAGGGCGCGCTGGTGAGCGAGTACGCGCCCGGCATGCCGCCGCTGCGCGAACACTTCCCCGAGCGCAACCGGCTCATCGCCGGCCTGACGCAGGGCACGCTGGTGGTCGAGGCCGCGCTGGCCTCGGGTTCGCTGATCACGGCGCGGCTGGCCAGCGAGGCCGGGCGCGAGGTGTTCGCGATTCCGGGCTCGATCCATTCGCCGCAGGCGCGCGGCTGCCACGCGCTCATCCGCCAAGGCGCCAAGCTGGTCGAGACGGCCGAGGACATCGTCGAAGAGCTGCGCGGGCAGCGGCTGCTGGTGCTCAAGGCGGCCGCCCCTTCCGAGGGCGAGGCTGCGGCCGCCGGCGACCCCTTGCTCGCCGCGCTGGGCCACGATCCGGTAACGCTCGACGCCCTGCTGGCACGCACCGGCGAGAGCGCGGCGATGCTGTCGGCAAGGCTGCTGGAACTGGAGCTCGACGGCCAGGTGGCTCGACTGCCCGGCGGCCTGTACCAACGGCTGATCAGCGGCTGATCACCGAGTGATCGAGGGCCGCGGGCACCCCAGGCCGGCCGACTGCCCTCGGGTATAGTGGGTCGCATGTTCGACGTGCTGGTCTATCTCTACGAGAACTATTGGCGCCCGGACGCGTGCCCGGAGCCCAAGCAGCTGTCGCGCAAACTCAGCGCCGTCGGCTTCGAGACCGAAGAGATCAACGACGCCCTGAAGTGGCTCGACGGCTTGGCGCACACCGCCGAAGGCGGCACCGAAGAGCTCGCCCGGCTGCAACCACAGGCCGGTAGCGTGCGCATCTACACCAGCCACGAGCGCGAGGTGCTGGGTGACGAATCCATCGGCTTCATCGCCTT
>JBIJAP010000146.1:0-8025 GCA_044345715.1 Rubrivivax sp. | reverse complement strand
GGGCTCAGCCTGTGGGTGATGGGAGTGGCTGCGCTGTTCCTGAGCCTGATCGTGGTGGCCACCCGCATGGCCCAGTTGCAGTGGGGTCGGCTGGCCCAAGCACGGCAAGAGGCGGCCGCGGCTGCCGAAGTGCTCGACCGCGCCCTCGAGGCCATGGGCGACGCCTTTCTGCTGTGCGGGCCCGACGACCGCGTCGTGCGCTGGAACGCCCGCTACCTGGAGATGTTCCCTTGGCAGCGCGAGGTGCTGGCACCCGGCGTGCCGTTCCGGAGCCTGGCGGAACTGGGTGCGCTGGAGCGCTTCGGCGGCGACGCCCAGGCCGCTTCGGCATGGACCGAAGAACGGTTCCGCCTGCGCCGCAGCATGGTCACCGGCCACGCGCAGCAGATCGACTTGCACACCGGCATCGTCGCGAGCCTGATCGAGCGCCGCATGCCCGACGGCGGCATCGTCAGCGTGTACCACGACATGACAGCCAACGAGCGCCAGCTCAACCGCGCCAGGCAGGAGGCCGAGGCCGCGAACGAGGCGAAGTCGCAGTTCCTGGCCAACATCAGCCACGAGATCCGCACGCCGCTGAATGCTGTGCTCGGGCTCAACGACATGCTGCTGCTGGGCCGCCTCGACGAGGAGCAAAGGCGCCTGGCCGCACTGGTGCGCAGCTCGGGCCGGCTGCTGCTGGCCCTGATAAACGACATCCTCGACCTCGCGCGCATCGAGGCCGGCCACTTCGAGACCCGCGACGAGATCTTCGATCCATCGGCCGTGGCCGAGGAGGTTTGCGCCATGCTGTCCGAGCGCGCCTTGGCACAGCGCCTGGTGCTGCACGTCGAAGACCACACACCGCACGCCACGTGCCTGCTGGGCGACGCCGTGCGCCTGCGGCAGGTGCTGCTCAACCTGGTGGGCAACGCCCTGAAGTTCACCAACCAGGGCCGTGTCACCGTGCGACTGATGCTGACGGCCGGCCCGGACGTGGGAGGTCCGTCGCTGCTTCGGCTCGACGTGGTCGACACCGGCATCGGCATCGCGCCCGAGCAGGTGCCGCGCCTGTTCGAGCGCTTCCGCCAGATCGACAACAGCGCAACGCGGCGCCACGGCGGCAGCGGGCTGGGCCTTGCGATCACGCGCGAGGTCGTGCAGCGGCTCGGCGGCCAGATCCGCGTCAGCAGCACACCGGGGCTGGGTAGCACCTTCAGCGTCGAGATTCCGTTCCGTCACGTCAAGGCCGCCGAAGCCGAGGCCGCTGCCACCGCGCCCGGCGCGCTGGCGGAAGAGCGCCAGCCGCTGCACCTGCTGGTGGCCGAAGACAACGCCGTGAACCAGCTGCTGATCGAGGCCCTGCTGGCGCACCTGGGCCACCGCTCGCGCGTCGTCGGGAACGGCCGCGAGGCGGTGGAAGAGGCCGCATCGGGCGAGTTCGACGTCGTGCTGATGGACATGCAGATGCCCGAGCTCGATGGCCTGGAGGCCACGCGCCGCATCCGCGCCCTCGACGGCGAGGCCGCGCGCATCCCGATCGTGGCCATGACAGCCAATGCCCGCGACGAAGACCGCCAGGCCTGCCTGGACGCGGGCATGGACGCCTTCCTCAGCAAGCCGATCGAGTTCGACGAACTCGACCGCCTGCTGCAGGCACAGGCGTCGCGCCGCGCCGCGGTGGGGCGGGCCGGCGCGCGCCCGTAGCCGTTACCGCGCCGGCCGCGCGGTCAGGGAAAACACGGGGCGCCGGGAGCGACCCGGCGCTCGGAGCGGTTGGGTCGACTCCTCGCAGAATGCGGGGCTCATGCGGGGCTGCCCGGCAGCCGCCCAACCCATCACAGGAGACATCACCCATGCTCGGTCAGATGATGCAGCTGCCGCTGCTGATCTCGTCGCTCCTCGTTCATGCCGAACGCCACCACGGCGACCAGCTGGTCGTGTCCCGCCGGGTCGAAGGCGACATCCACCGCATCACCTACCGCGAGGTGGCAGCGCGCGCGCGCCGGGTGGCCAACGCGCTGCAGACGCTGGGCGTGCAACCGGGCCAGTGCGCCGCCACGCTGGCCTGGAACACACACCGACACATGGAGCTGTACTACGGCGTCAGCGGCTCGGGCCGCGTGCTGCACACCGTGAACCCGCGGCTGCACCCGGACCAGATCGTCTACATCGCCGACCACGCCGAAGACCAGGTGATGTTCTTCGACATGACCTTCTGGCCGCTGATCCAGGCCGTGGCCGGCCGCACGAAGACGGTGAAGCACTGGGTGGCCATGACCTCGCGTGCGCACATGCCGCCCGCCGAACAGGCGGCCAAGGTGCCGAATCTGCTGTGCTACGAGGAGTTGCTCGAGGCGGCCAGCGACCAGTACGCGTGGCCGGTGTTCGACGAGAACACCGCCAGCAGCCTTTGCTACACCAGCGGCACCACGGGCAACCCCAAGGGCGTGCTCTACAGCCACCGAAGCACTGTTCTGCACACGATGGCCGCCGCCCTGCCCGACTGCCTGGGCTGCGGCGCGGCCGACGCCATCCTGCCAGTGGTGCCGATGTTCCACGTCAACAGCTGGGGCATCGTCTACCTGGCGCCGATGACGGGCGCCAAGCTCGTGCTGCCCGGCCCGGGCCTCGATGGCAAGAGCCTGTACGAGCTGTTCGAGAGCGAGCGCGTCACCATCAGCGCGGGCGTGCCCACCGTGTGGCAGGGCCTGCTGGCGCACGTCGAGGCGAACGGCCTGAAGTTCAGCACCATGCGCAAGAGCGCCATCGGCGGCTCGGCCTGCCCGCCGGCCATGATTCGCAAGTTCCGCGATTCGTACGGCGTGCACGTCATCCACGCCTGGGGCATGACGGAGATGAGCCCCATCGGCACGGCGGCCGCCTTCAAGGCCGCTCACGCCGAGCTCGACGACGAGGGCAAGCTCGCCATCATGAGCACGCAGGGTCGCGCCATCTACGGCGTCGACATGAAGATCGTCGGCGAAGATGGCGCCGAGCTGCCGTGGGACGGCGTGGCCTCGGGCGATCTGCTGGTGCGCGGGCCCTGGATCATCGACCGCTACTTCAAGAACGAAGGCGGTGATCCCAAGGTGGCCGATGCCGCCGGCAACCAGTGGTTCCCCACCGGCGACGTGGCCCGCGTCACGCCCGAGGGCTACATGGTCATCACCGACCGCAGCAAGGACGTCATCAAGAGCGGCGGCGAGTGGATCGGCTCGATCGACCTCGAAAACATCGCCATGGCCCACCCGGCGGTGGCCATGGCAGCCTGCATCGCCGCACCGCACCCGAAGTGGGACGAGCGGCCGCTGCTGGTGGTGATGAAGAAGCCAGGCGCCGAGGTGTCGCGCGACGAGCTCATCGCCTTCTACGAGGGCAAGATCGCCAAGTGGTGGACCCCCGACGACGTGGTTTTCGTCGACGCCATTCCGCTGGGCGCCACGGGCAAGATGCAGAAGAACAAGCTGCGCGAGCTGTTCAAGGGCCACCAGCTGCCCACCGCTTGAGCGCGTCGTCTCCGTTCGTGCTGAGCCTGTCGAAGCGCCCGGCCCGAGCCCACCCTCCGTTCGCGCTGAGCCTGTCGAAGCGCCGGCGCCGACACAGCGGTCTCGCCCTGCTGCTGCTCGCCCTGGCCGGCGCCGCCCCGGCCCAGGACGAAGTGCCCTTCATCACCACGCCCGACACGGTGACGCTGGCCATGCTGCAGCTGGCCGGCCTCGGCCCGACCGACACGCTCGTGGACCTGGGCTCGGGCGACGGCCGCATCGTCATCACCGCCGCCCGCCGCTTTGGCGCGCGCGGCCTGGGCGTGGAGATCGTGCCCGAGCTGGTGGCCAACAGCCGCGCCAACGCCCGCGCGGCCGGCGTGGCCGATCGCGCCGACTTCCGCGAGCAGGACCTCTTCACGCTCGACCTGGCCCCGTACAGCGTCATCACCATGTACCTGCTGCCGCAGGTGAACCTGCAGCTGCGCCCGCGCCTGTTGGCGCTGAAGCCGGGCACCCGCATCGTCAGCCACGACTGGGACCTTGGCGACTGGCAGCCCGACCGCAGCCTGACGCTCGACGTGCCCGACAAGCCCATCGGCCGCGACAAGAAGAGCACGCTGCACCTGTGGGTGGTGCCGGCACGCCTGGCCGGCTGGTGGTGCGGCACGGACGTGGCGCTGCACGTGGCACAGCACTACCAGCGGGTGTCGGTGACGCTGCAGCGGCGTGGCCAGGCCGCGCCGGCCTACGTGTTCGACGGGCGGGCGCGTGCCGATGGCCTGCACGAGGGCGAGCAGGCTGCAGCGGCTGGCGTTGTGGCTAGCTTGGACGGCGAAGCGCTGCGCATGAAGCGCGTTCGGGGCGTGGCGGCGATCGGTTTCGAAGGGACGCGGCTGCGGGCTTCGGGCGTGGCTTGCTTCTAGGCCGCTCCGGCACGCTCGCGACGAGGTGGCGCCAGAGCGCAGTCGGTCCTGTAGGTGCGGATGGCGCCCATAGTGCGAGAACTGGGTTTGACCAATCAGCCTGCGGGCTTGATTAGCCACGCAGACAACAGTTCAAGCAAGGCGACGCCTTGAGCAACGACCTTCGCGAAGATGTGGGTAAAAACCTTGCTGCGCGTTCTGCAGCCCTGCGCTACGGCGAGCGAAAGAACGACAAGGGCTTGCGCGCGAAGCGCAAGGCCAGGATGCCGCCCAACTGCCAGAGCTGAGCAAAGCCCAACTGACGGGACTTGACCGCCACGTACAGGGCCAGCGTGAAGCTGACCAGCAGGTTAACCGCAGCAATGCCGACCACGCCGGCCACGGCCCACGGCAACACGGCGCGCACCTCGTTCCAGCCCAGGCTCACCAGGGCCGTGCCTACGTTGGCGCTGGAGAAGGCGACATGGCGGATGTCTATGGGCAGGCCGGTCAGCACGCCCACGGCGCCGACCAGGCCCAGGTACATGCCGAAGAACAGGTTGCCAAAGATGGCGCCGTAATGGGCGTCCAGATAGCTGCCTAGCCGGCGGGCGCGTTGCGCGCCCAGCCGGGCGAAGCGGGGCGACCGCGCCACTCGATCGCCGAGTGCGTGGTAGCGGGCCTGGTTGTCGAAGTAGCCGGAGACCAACCCGGACAGAAACAGCCCCACCCCGGCCACGGCCGCAAAGAAGAGCGCCCCGCTCGTCAACGGATGCACATCGGCCAGCATCGCGTTGAGCTTCTCGGGCGGGGCAACTGTCGCGCCGAACAGCGCCACCCACAGGAACGCGATCAGGCAGGCCAGCGGGAAAGCGAGCCCCACGTTGCCGAGCACGGCAACGAACTGGGTGCGCACCATGTTCTGGGCGAGATCGGCCAGTCGGTCCAGCCGATCGGGCGCCGCATCTTGCAGCGTGGCGGCGATCGTCGCAGCCGTCATGGCGGGCTGCTTGGTGGCCACGACGAAGCCGAGCATGTGGATGAGCACGAAACCCAATCCGTAGTTGAGCCCGTAGACGATGCCCGCCGTCAGCGGCGGCAGATGCAGCAGCGCCAGCTGCACCTTGGCCAGCGCCATGAAGGCGATCACGACGCCGCCGCCGGCGGCCGCGCGCGCCATATGCAACCAGCCCGCGCGATCCTGCGCGATGTAGTGGTCGCCATGACGTGCCGCATGGTCGGTGATGTTGCGCGCCAGCAGGCCCACGGTCTCGCCGATGTACGGGCCGACCTGGTCGCGCTTGTGCGCGCCATGGATCGTCTCGCCCAGCAAGGCGTACACGGCAGCCTGCGATGGCTGCTGCGCGATCGTGCCCAGCACCACGCGCAGCCGCGACACGAGCTGGTTCATGCGCGCGAGGAGGTAGGTCAGGCGGATCGACACGCCGATGTCAGGCACACGCCGGTGCACGCGCGCCAGGGCGACCTCGCATTGTTCGAGCAGCACCTCGGCGCTGCGGCCCTCTTCAATGGAGAGCCCCATACCGGTGGTGCGCAGCCGGTCGAGCCAGGGCACGAGCAGGGCATTCAGGGCCAGGAACGGAGACTCGTGCTGTTCGAGTGCGGCGTCGGCGCGCAGCAGTTCGCGGTCCAGCGCGCAGCCTGCAAGCCGGTACGACAGCATGCGCGCTGCCTCGCCAAGGCTGCGTTGCATCACGGCACGTCCGACAGTGTCCACCGCAGGCGCCACCGCTTCCAGGACCCGGGCCCAGGCCGTCGGCGAGACCAGGGGAATCCAGCGATGGTCGTCGGCTGACACCACGCGCTGCACCACCTCGTGCAACGATCCCCCCGGCGCCGGCACCGGCAACAGCCGATGCCCGATGCGTCCGGCCAGTTCCAGCGTGAAACCCTTGGCGCTGTGCAGGCCCGTCTCGGCAAAGAAGGCCTGCTGCGACGGCGTGGCAAGCAGGCTGCGCACCGCTCGGCGCAGGCGGTCCACGTGTACGGCGTCGTCACACAGCGCCAGCAGTTGCCGGCTGGCGTGCGCGCCCTGCTCCAAGGGCACCAGGGCAGGGTCGGGGCGCACGGCCAGCAGGCCGTACTGCAGCACGCGGATCGCTTCTTCCAGCCGCGCAGGTTCCGGCGCTGCCGCGGCGGCCACGGCGTTCATGCCGCCGTGGGCGGAATCGCCTTCGGACACCGCGCTGTGCTGCCTTCGTTGGTCAGCGACCCGCCCGACACCTCATGCGGCATAGCGCCGGCGCCCATCCAGCCAGGTGGAGTGGATCTTGATCGACTGGATGGCGTCCGGGGCCACGGTCAAGGGGTCCTTCTCCAGCACCACGAGGTCGGCCGCCTTGCCGGGCTCCAGGCTGCCGCAAAGGTGGTCAAGATGGCACTGCCAGGCGGCGTCGATCGTCACGGCGCGCAGCGCCTGCATCGGCGTGATGCGCTCTGCCGGGTTGAGCACGCCGCCGCCCTCGCGCATGTTGCGCAGCACGGCGTTCTGCATGCAGCGCAGCGGGTCGATGGGCGTCACGTTGTAGTCGGAATGCAGCGAGATGCGCAGCCCGCCCTTGAGCGCCGAATGGCAGGGGTCGAGCCGGTCGGCCCGGGCCGGCCCGAGCAGCCGGTCGCGGAAGGCGCGGCCCCAGAAGTGGACGTGGCCGATCAGGAACGAGGGCGAGATGCCCAGCTTCTTCATGCGGGCGATCTGCTCGTCATGCAGGATACTGCAGTGTTCGATGCGGTGGCGCAGCTTGTGCCCGCCCGCGCCCCGCGTGCCGCGCTCGAAGGCGTCGAGCGTGACGTCGATGGCCGCGTCGCCGTTGGCGTGGATGCCGAGCTGCCATCCCTCGCCGTGCGCTTCGCGCACCACCTGCTCGATCTCTTCGGGCTTGTAGTTCAGCGCACCCCGGTTGCTGCCACCAAGGTAAGGCTGGCGCTGGTAGCCCGTGCCGCCCTGGTTGGAGCCGTCGGACCAGGCCTTGATGCCGTTGAGCGTAAAGCGGGGAGAAAGCTCGCCGGGCCGCAGGCCCATCTCGCGCCACTTCTTCATGTGCGTGGAGACCAGCATCCCGGCGTAGCGCACGCCAGGGTCGGTCTTCATCGCGGCCTCGATGAGCGTGATGTCGCCCTCGGCATACAGGCCGCCGATGCCGCAGTCGTGCAGCGCGGTGCAGCCGCGGGCCGCCGCGTCGTCGAGGTCGGCGCGCAGAAAGCCGACGAACTCCGAATTGCTGGGCTTGGGCAGCGCCGACACGAAGGGCTGGAAGGCGGGCGGCTCGTCGAGCCGGCCATTGAGCTCGCCGTCGGCGTCGCGGCCGAAGCGGGCTTGCGGCGGGTCGGGGGTGTCCTTGGTCACCTTGGCCAATTCGATGGCCTTGGAGTTGACGTAGGCCACATGGCCGTTGGACTCGAGCACGAACACCGGCACCTGGGGCGCGATCGCGTCGAGATCGCGCCGCGTCAGCGGCTTGCCGGGCATCAGCGATGGGTCGAGCATCTTGGCCTGCACCCATTCGCCGGCGCGGGCCGCGCCCGCCGCTTGCGCGATCTTGCGGCGGGCTTCCTCCATGTCGCGCGTCGTGAAAGGCCCCACGTCCAGCCACGGACGCAGCCCGCAGAAGTTGGAGTGCATGTGGGGGTCG
>JBIJAP010000145.1:0-8068 GCA_044345715.1 Rubrivivax sp. | reverse complement strand
GCGCCGACGAACCAGCGTGCGGCCTCGCCATTGGCGGCCACGATGCAGCGGGTGTCCAGCCGCGCCAGCCAGGCGGCGTGGGGCAGGCCTTCGAGAAAAGTCCCGAGCATGCCTTCCGTCGGAGCGCCCGCGGGCGGCTTCAGCAGATGCAAGCTGCCGCCTGGCAAGGCCTTGGTCATGGCATCGCTATCGATCAAGCAGCCAGCTCCATCGGCGCGTCGCCGCCGGCGGCGGCGACGCGCGCCAGCGGCTCGAAGTAGTAGCTCACGCGCGGCCTCGGATCGAGGTACTCGATCACCGCCGGCGGCAGCTTGGCTGCCGGCAGGCTGCGGCGAATGCCGAGGTCGGCCTGCGTTTCGAGATCGAGCACCAGGGCCTCGTGGCGCGGCACCTTCGCGTCATGCACCAGCACGCGCGGCTTCAACGGTCGGCTGGAGTTGACGCCCACCACGAGTGCGAAGCGGTCGTCCGTCAGCTGCACCAGCGATCCCGCCGGATACACGCCCATCATGCGGATGAAGACGTTCAGCACCGCCGGGTCGAAGCGGTTGCGGCCCTGCACGAACAGCACCGACACGGCTTCGTGCGGCGTGAGCTGCGGCGTGCGTGACTGCGGGTTGCAGAGGTTGTCGTAGCGGTTGATCAGCGAGACCACGCGCGCCGCCATCGTGATGCGCTCGCCGGCCAGCTTGAGCGGGAAGCCGCTGCCGTCGGCGTGCTCGTGGTGCTGCGCCAGCACGCGCAGCGCGCCGGCCGAGATGCCCATGCGTTGGCCCACGGCCACACCCTTCGCGACATGGTCGCGGTAGGCCGCCACCTCATTGGCGTTGGAGCCGTCTTCGGCGTGGCGGAAGCGATCGGCCACCTCGAGCTTGCCGACGTCGTGCATCAGCGCGCCGACGCCGAGCTCCATCAGCTCGGGCTCCGTCAGGCCCAGCGTGCGGCCGATGAGCAGCGAGATCACGCCGACATTGAGCGCGTGCGAGGCGGCGCGGTCGCCACTGCCGGCCACCAGGCGGATGGCGATGTCGTCGTCGGTGAGCATGCGGTCGAGCAGCGCGCGCGTCAGCGCCTCGGACTGCTGGACCGCATGATGCGGTCGCGCGGTGACGAGGTCGATCGACTCGCGCCACGCCTTGACAGCTTCGGCATGCTGGCGCTCGCAGCGCTGGCTGGACTCAAGCTGCTGCTGCAGGCTGCGCTTGCGCAACGCGGCTGCGACTGCGGCCTGCTGGGCCTGGCGTTGCGCGGCGCTGGCGGCGTCGTCGGCTGCCGGGCCCGCGGCGGAGGCGCCGTCGGGGCCGGCAGCGGGTTCATCGAACGGCTCACTCTTCTCGGGCGACCAGCGCACCTGCTGCAGGCCCAGGCCGCGCAAGGTGGCCAGCTGCTCCTGCGTGGTGATGCGAAAACTCGACAGCGGAAAAGGGTGCGACAGCCAGCCACCGTCGAGCATGACGAACATGCCGACGCGAAGGTCTTCGACGGCGATGGTGGCGGACATGGCTTCCCGGCGTGCTTTCGATGTTCCCAAGACGAACCCAGGCCATTGACCCGGTAGAACTGTTTTCGGGCTCTGCGGGCAGAGCTTGAGTGTTCATCCGCGCGGCGATTCACGTCGTGACGTTTGCCGCACCGCGCCCGCATGCCCAAGGCGCCTCCACAATCGAGCGGTGGCTGCTCCCAAGACCCTCTACACCTGCCGCGAGTGCGGCGGCACCAGCCCCAAGTGGCTGGGCCAGTGCCCGCACTGCAAGGCCTGGAACACGCTCGACGAATCGGTGGCCGAGCCCGCCGGGGCAGGCGGCAAGAACCGCTTCCAGGCCCTGGCTGGCGCAGCCGGCCAGCGCCAGCTGGTGGCCACGCTGTCGGAGATCGAGGCTGCCGAGGTGGAGCGCACGCCCACCGGCCAGGACGAACTCGACCGCGTGCTCGGCGGCGGCATCGTCGAAGGCGCGGTGGTGCTCATCGGGGGCGATCCGGGGATCGGCAAGAGCACGCTGCTGCTGCAGGCCATCGACGCGCTGTCCACGCGCCTGCGCGTGCTGTACGTCACAGGTGAGGAGAGCGGCGCGCAGATCGCGCTGCGCAGCAGGCGGCTGGGGCTGCAGGGGCGGCAGGTGCGCGTGCTGGCGGAGATCCAGCTGGAGCGCATCGTGCAGGCCATCGAGGCCGAGAACCCGGCCTTCGTCGTGGTGGACTCGATCCAGACCGTCTACAGCGAGCAGCTCACCAGCGCGCCGGGCAGCGTGGCCCAGGTGCGCGAGTGCGCGGCGCAGCTCACGCGCGTGGCCAAGACACGCGGCTGCACCATCGTGCTGGTGGGCCACGTCACGAAAGAAGGCGCGCTGGCCGGGCCGCGCGTGCTGGAGCACATCGTCGACACGGTGCTGTACTTCGAGGGCGACACGCACAGCAGCTTCCGCCTTGTGCGCGCCATCAAGAACCGCTTCGGCGCCGTCAACGAGATCGGCGTGTTCGCCATGACGGACCGCGGCCTCAAGGGCGTGAGCAACCCGAGCGCGATCTTCCTGTCCACCCACACCGAGCCGGTGCCGGGCAGCTGCGTGCTCGTCACGCTCGAGGGCACGCGGCCGCTGCTGGTGGAGATCCAGGCGCTGGTCGACGGCGGCGGCGGTAGCCCGCGGCGCCTGAGCGTGGGCCTGGACCGCGACCGCCTGGCCATGCTGCTGGCGGTGCTGCACCGCCACGCGGGCGTGAGCTGCCTCGACCAGGACGTGTTCGTCAACGCGGTGGGCGGCGTGCGCATCGCCGAGCCGGCGGCCGACCTGGCGGTGCTGCTGGCCATCCAGGGCAGCCTGCGCGGGCGCGCGCTGCCGCGCGGGTTTGTGGCCTTCGGCGAGGTCGGCCTGGCCGGCGAGGTGCGGCCCGCGCCGCGTGGCCAGGAGCGGCTGAAGGAGGCTGCCAAGCTGGGCTTCAGCTTGGCCGTGGTGCCGCGCGCCAATGCGCCGAAGAAGCCGATTGAAGGCCTCACGGTGCACGCGGTCGATCGCATCGAGCAGGCCATCGAGGCGGTGCGCGGGTTGTAGTCTTCGACAGCGACACCATCTTCGATGGCCGTCAACCCTGAACGAGGAGCACACCCGATGGGCAAGCGACTGCTGCTGCTGTGGACGCTGGTGCGCGGTGACGCGATCCGCCTGTGGCGTGCGCTGCGCCACCCGGCATCGCCCACCTGGCTGAAGTGGGCGGTGGCCGGCCTGGCGCTGTACCTCGTGTCGCCGGTCGACCTGCTGCCCGACTTCATCCCGCTGCTCGGCCTGGTCGATGACCTGGTGCTGATTCCGCTGGCCATCCGCGCCCTGCTAAACCGGCTGCCACCGAACGTGCGGGCCGACATCGACGGCCGCACCGTCAATCTCTAGGAGCGTGGGCGCGGTGCGCATCGCGCTGGTCTCCGACATCCACGGCAACCTGCCGGCGCTGCAGGCCGTGGCGGCCGAGATCGATGCCGCCGGCGCCGATCTCGTGCTGAACCTGGGCGACATCGCCAGCGGCCCGCTGTGGCCGCGCCAGACGGTGGACTGGCTGGCCGAGCGCGGCTGGCCGACGATCGCCGGCAACCACGAGCGACAGGCGCTGGCGGCAACGCCGGGCGATGGCGATGACGACGCGTTCGCGGCGGCCGAACTGGGAGATGCCGAGCGCGCCTGGCTGGCGGCCCTGCCGTCCACACTGGCAGCGGCCGACGGCGAGTTGCGCGCCTTCCACGGCGTGCCGGACCACGACCACATCGGCATGCTCGAGACCGTGACGCCCGGCTTCCGGCCGGCCGGCGATCCCGGCGTCCGTGCCGCGACCGCCGCCGAGGTGCTGCAGCGCCTGGGCGCCCGGCGCGCACCGGTGCTGGCCTGCGGCCACACCCACACGGCGCGCACCCTGCGGCTGGCCGACGGCACGCTGATCGTCAACCCCGGCAGCGTCGGCCGCCCGGCCTATGCCCACGACCGGCCTCACCGCCACCTCGTCGAGGCCGGCAGCCCGCACGCACACTGGGCCCTGCTCGAGCGAGGCCCCGATGGCTGGCAAGCGCAGCTGCGGCAGACCGCCTACGACTGGGAATCAGCCGCCCGCCAGGCTGCCAGCGTGCGCGCCGCCTGGGCGCAAGACTGGGTTCACGAGCTGGCCACCGGCCGCACGCGGCCCGCTGTGTTCGGCTGACGTGTTCAGCGGGCGGCGCCGCCCAGCTTCTCGCGCAGCAGCTGCCCCAGGCCATAGACCACGCGGCGCAATTCGTTGCCCACCCGCCAGAGGTGCGTGGGCCAGCGCTTGGCGCTCTTGAACTTGCGCGAAGGCATGCTCGCAGGCGCGCCGATGGTCGACGGCACTACGTCGTCGTGAAGGCAGGGCACCGGCGTGACCAGGCGCAGCTTCAGCCCATAGCGCCAGGCGCGGTCGAATTCGTGGTCGAAAGGCAGCGTCATCGGCAACAGGCCGTCGCGCTCGCGCAGGTACGCCTCGGCGGCGCGACGGTTCACTACGTAGGCGCTCGCCGCGGTGCACTTGGACAACATCACCGCCAGGGCGTGGCCGCCCGCGAGCGGCATCACGGCGACCGGCGTGCCCGAGTGCACGGCAGAGAGCTTCACCACGTCCCACCGCGCGCGGCAGCGCATCAGGGCGTCCAGCACGGCCGGCACCGCATCGAGCAGCTTCACGTCGTCTTCGAGCACCAGCGCGGCCTCGGCCTGGCCGGCCAGGAAGCGGCGCATGACCTCGATGTGCGAGAGATAACATCCCAGCTCACCGGGCAGCGGCGTCATGCCGTGGCGGCGGTGGAAGGTGGCTTCGTCGAGCAGTGCCCGCTGCGTCGGCGTGAATTGGCGGGCATCCACCGCCGGCAGCCGCATGAAGGGCATCTGCAGCCGATCGAGCTGCTCGCGCACGCGGGCCAGGCGGTCCGGCGCGCGGTCGAGATTGATCACCCATGTCTGCACAGCATCCATCGTCGAGATTGTCAGCGAGGCCACGTCCATGAAGGGCGGCCTGAGCGGTGTCTGGGTCGGCTGGGGCCTGGCGGTGGCCGCCATCGCCGTGGGCTGGGCCTCGTACGGCTGGCCGGGCGTGGTGCTGGCGATCACGGTCATCGTGTTCTGGCTGCTGCTGCAGTTCAGCCGCGCGATGCGTGTGCTGCGCATCGCCGCCAGCAACCCGGTGGGCCACGTGGCGAACGCGGTGATGCTGAACGCCAAGCTCAAGCGCGGCATGAAGCTGCCCGAGGTGCTGGTGCTCACACGCTCGCTCGGCCGCCGCGTGGCAGGCGACGCCCAGAGCCCGAGCGAGACCTGGGCCTGGACCGACGCCGGCGGCGACACCGTGCAGCTCACGCTCGAGGACGGCCACCTCGCGCAGTGGGAACTGCAACGCGCCGCTGCCTAGAATCCTCGACTCACCTTTCGAAGCTGGAGAACCCCCATGTCGATGTCCGACCGCGACGGCAAGATCTGGATGGACGGCACGCTCGTCGACTGGCGCGACGCCAAGATCCACGTGCTGTCGCACACGCTGCACTACGGCTGTGGCGCCTTCGAGGGCGTGCGGGCCTACAACACGGCGCGGGGCACAGCGATCTTTCGGCTGCGCGAGCACACCGAGCGCCTCTTCAACAGCGCCAAGATCCTGCGCATGAAGATCCCCTTCACGCTTGAGGAGGTGATGGAAGCCCAGCGCACCGTGGTGCGCGAGAACAAGCTCGAGAGCTGCTACCTGCGCCCGCTCACCTGGATCGGCGACAAGAAGCTCGGCGTCAGCCCCAAGGGCAACACCATCCACCTGATGGTGGCGGCCTGGGCCTGGGGCGCCTACCTGGGCGAAGAGGGCTTGAAGCGCGGCATCCGCGTCAAGACCAGCAGCTACACGCGCCACCACGTCAACATCACGATGACGCAGGCCAAGGCGGTGAGCAACTACACCAACTCCATCTTGGCCAACATGGAGGCCACCGACGAGGGCTACGACGAGGCGCTGCTGCTCGACCCCTCGGGCTTTGTCTCCGAAGGCGCTGGCGAGAACCTGTTCGTCATCAAGAAGGGCGTGGTCTACACGCCGGATCTGTCGGCCGGTGCGCTGAATGGCATCACGCGCGACACGATCTTCGCCATCTGCCAGGACCTCGGCCTGAAGCTGGTTGAAAAGCGCATCACGCGCGACGAGGTCTACATCTGCGATGAGGCCTTCTTCACCGGCACGGCCGCCGAAGTGACGCCGATCCGCGAGCTCGACCGCATCGAGCTGGGCGCGGGCAGCCGGGGCCCCATCACCGAGAAGATCCAGAGCGCGTTCTTCGACATCGTGAACGGCCGCAACCCCAAGTACGCCGAATGGCTGACGCTGGTATGAGCCGCACCGACACCGAACCCCGCGCCGTCGTCGAGCTGACCGCGGCCGAGCTGCAAGGCCCGGGCGTCACCTACTGCCCGAACCCGAAGATGCCGCTGTGGAGCAGCCATCCGAAGGTCTTCATCGACGTTGCCGCCACGGGCGAAGGCAAGTGCCCGTACTGCGGAACGGTCTACCGGCTGAAGGCCGGGGAGAAGACACACGGCGCCCACTGACACGGCAAGCGCCGTGGCCAGCAGCCCACCCGATGCCGTCCTGTGGCGCGCCGCCCGTGACGCCCTGCTCGACCACGCCGAGCGCCGTGACGCCGGCCGCTCGCTGGCCCTGCTGCTGGCCGAGCTGACCCGGCAGCTGGGCGTGGCCTGCCGGGTGCGAGACGTCGGCATGGCGCCGTCGCCCGGCGCCGGGCTGTCGTTGCCGCTGCAGCGGCTGGGCCAGGCGCTCGGCCACCTCGAGCTCGACGGCGAGGTGGCAGCCGCTCGGCTCGCCCCGGTGCTGCCGGCGCTCGGCGCTTTGCTGGCGCTGCGCGAGGAACAAGCCGGCAGCGCCGCGACCACCCGCTACAGCGGCCCCGAAGCCGGGCTGATCCGCTCGGCGCTGGCCGGGGCCGGCACCTTCGTGTGGGAGTGGTGGATCGAGAGCAACTGGCTCACCGACATCGACCAGGGCCTGCGCATGCTGGGCTACCCGGTGACCGGCGGCGGGCATACGCAAGACCACTGGACGGCGCTGATCCACCCCGACGACCGCGCCGACAACCACGAGGCCTACCAGCGCCACGAGCGTGGCGAACTCGAGGTCTACGAGCACGCCTACCGCATCCGCGCCGCTGACGGCCGCTGGCGCTGGGTGCTGGAACGGGGTCGCATCGTCGAACGCGCACCTGACGGCCGGCCGCTGCGCATGGTGGGCACGCAGACCGACATCACCGAGCGCCGCGAGCTCGAGCGCGCGCGTGAAGAGGCCGCCGAGGCCCAGGCCGCCAGCCGCGCCAAGACCGAGTTCCTGGCGCGCATGAGCCACGAGTTGCGCACGCCGCTGAATGCGGTGCTGGGCTTCACTCAGCTGATGCAGATCGACCGCAGCGAGCCGCCGGGGCCCGAACAGCAACGGCGGCTGCAGCTCATCCGCGAGGCCGGCGAGCACCTGCTGCACATGATCAACGACCTGCTCGACCTGACGCGCATTGAAAGCGGCGGCCTCACGCTCTCGCCCACGCGCATGGAGCTGCGCGAGCTGGTGCTGCAGGTGTTTGCGTTGCTGGCCGAGCTGGCGGCGCGCCAGGGCGTGACGCTGGCGCTGGAGCCCGGCGCGCTGCTGGCGCTCGATGCCGACCGCACGCGGCTGCGCCAGGTGCTGCTGAACTTGGTGTCCAACGCCATCAAGTACAACCGGCCGGGCGGAAGTGTCGGCGTGGTGCTGGCCGCACAGGCCGACGGCACGGCTCGCATCGTGGTGCAGGACAGCGGCCTGGGCATAGGCGAGACGCAGCTGGCGCGGCTGTTCGAGCCCTTCCATCGCGGGCCCCACGAGCGCAGCGCGATCGAGGGCACCGGCATCGGCCTGGCGCTGACCAAGGCGCTGGTGATGCGCATGGGTGGGAGGATCGAGGTGCGCAGCGAGCTCGACGTGGGCTCGGAGTTCTGCGTGAGCCTGCCGCTGCGCGTGGGCTGAGCTACGGGGAACGGCGCTTCGACAGGCTCAGCGCGAA
>JBIJAP010000144.1:0-8082 GCA_044345715.1 Rubrivivax sp. | reverse complement strand
AGCAGGGCCTGCGCCTCACCGATCGCCAGCGTCAGGCGCACACAGCCGCCTTCAAGCGCCAGCACATGCAGGCCTGGTGCCGACGGCGGCCAGACCGCCAGCAAGGCGCTGGCCAACGACGCCACCGGAGAGCCGGCGTGGGCCCGCGCCAACTCGGCGGCCGTCGGTGCTTGCGGCGCCAGCGCCAGCATGTGTAGCCTGTCGGGGCGCCGGGCATCGGCGTGCCAGGCCTCCCACAGGGCCAGCAGCGCGTGGCCAAGGCCGAAGTGCGTGACGAGGACGGTGAAATCGGAGCGGCCGGCCCAATGCGCAGGCAGGACCTTGCCGGCCATCATGCCGCGAGGCACAGCAGGCGAATCAGGCGCTGGCACAGGCCCGCTGCTGCAGCCAGGCCAGCAAGGGCTCGCGCACGCCCGTCAGGCCGCGGTAGGCCAGCACGGCCGGGCTCATCGTCGCGATGGCGTCGTGCAGCGCCTGTGCGCGCGCGGCGTCGTGCAGCACCGTGGCCAGCGGCTGCACGTCGACGAGGATGGTGAACACGGCCTGCGCGCGCCCCGGCACCGGGATGAAGCTCTGGCGCTCGCTGCGGAACCAGGCTTGCGTCACGGCCGTCTGGGTCCAGCGTTCGGCGTCTTCGTGCTGCGCCGGGTGGGCGTTCAGTCGCGGCTGATCGGTGACGTTCCAGACGAAGCGCTCCCAGCGCTCGTGGCCGGTGACCAGTTTGGTCAAGGCCGCGGCGGCCTGCAGCAGCAGGGTGTTGTCGGCCACCGGCATGTGCACGTCGGCAAACGAACGGCCCACCTTGTCCGCGGGCGCCCAGTGGCTGGGCAGGCACACGGCCATCCAGGGCAGGGTGGTGTCCTGCGCATCGACGATGGCGATGTCTTCGGCAAAGGCCAGCGCCAGCAGGCCGGCCCGGCGCCAAGCAGCGGGCAGCGGGCGCAGGCAGCGGGCGATCTCGTCGCCCAGGCCGAAGCGGCCGTCGGCGAGCTGCTGCACCTGGCCATCGGCCTGCACCGCGGTGGCCAGGAGGCGGGCATGCCAGCGGCCGTCGGCGTCCAGCGACCAGGCGTCGGGGTGCTCGGCGGCGGCGTGCGCGGCGAGCGCGGCGAGCGCGGGCTCGGCGTCGAAGGCCGGCGCTGCCACCAGGGCCTGCGGCCAGAAGGCGCTGAGCACCGCCAGCTTCTCGCGCTGGTGGCGCGAGCCCGGTGCCAGCGGCGTGAGTTGCGGCGTGCCCTCGGCCAGCCGGCGCAGGCCGGGCTGCATGCGAAACGGCGCCCGCACCGCGGCGTCGAAGTCGAAATGGCTCACGGCAGGATCAGAGCTTGTGAAGTATTCCGGCGCGTCCGAGCGGGCGTCCGAAACGGTGTCGATCTAGGCGCAAAGCACAGCCGTAGCCCGGGCTACGGCGAGCATTTGCAACGACGAGCGGCGCCGTTTCGGGCGCACGAGCGGGCGTGGCGGAGTGCTTCACAAGCTCTCAGGTCGGCAGGAGGTGGGTCATGCCTGCAGCATATCGCCCGCAGCCCATGAAAAAGGGCGCCCGGAAGGCGCCCCTTGTGTGCGGTAGCGAGCGGCGCGTCAGACGCGCTTGCGGTACTCGTGCGTGCGGGTGTCGATCTCGATCTTGTCGCCGTTTTCCACGAAGATCGGCACGCTGATCTCGAAGCCCGTGCCCACCAGCTTGGCCGGCTTGAGCACCTTGCCGGAGGTGTCGCCCTTCACGGCGGGGTCGGTCTCGATCTCGCGCACCACGGTGGTGGGCAGTTCCACGCTGATGGCCTTGCCGTCGTAGAAGGTGACTTCCACCGCCATGCCGTCTTCGAGGTACTGGATCGCGTCGCCCATGTTGTCGGCCTCGACCTCGAACTGGTTGTACTCGGCGTCCATGAAGCAGTACATCGGGTCGGCGAAGTAGGAGTAGGTGCACTCCTTCTTGTCGAGGATGATCTGGTCGATCTTGTCGTCGGCCTTGAAGACCGACTCGGCGCCGAAGCCGCTGAGCAGGCTCTTCATCTTCATGCGCACGGTGGCGGCGCCGCGGCCGCCGCGGCTGTACTCGGTCTTGAGCACGACCATCGGGTCCTTGCCCTGCATGATGACGTTGCCGGCGCGGATTTCCTGAGCGAGTTTCATGGTGCGGGGTGCGGCCCGCTGCGGGCCGGCAGTCGTTGGCAGCGCACGGGGCGGTGCTCGGGTTTGGGAGGGCTGAACGCCGTGGCTGTGCCGCCGACGAAAAGCCCATGATTCTAGCAGTGCCGGCTCGTCAGGCGCGCGACCCAGCGGCTTGGCGCCCGGCAAAGGCCTCCAGCGTGCTGGCCAGATCGGTCTGCGCCTGCAGCTCGCTGTTGAACCGGGCCAGCGCCGGCTGCCAGGCGGCGGCGGGCGGCAGGCCCGGCCAGGTGGCCCCGGGCGCGCCGTTCCAGGCTTGCCACAGCGCGGCCACGGCCGGCGTGGCGCCCAGGCGCGCCAGGAGCGCGGCCAGCTTCTCGAGGTGCACGCCGTCGTCTTGCGGGTAGATCTGCCACACGAAGGGTGCGCCGGCCCAGAGGGCGCGCACCAGCGAGTCCTCGCCGCGCACGAAGTTGAGGTCGGCACTCCACAGCAGGTGGTCGAAATCGACCTGGCTCACGTAGGGCAGGGGCAACACGCGCAGGTTCGGCCGCGGAGCCCAGGCGGCCGCGGCGGCCTGCGCAGGGCCGGGCGGCACCAGAAGCAGGGTCGGCGCCTGGGCGAGTTCGTCGCGCAGCGTCTCCAGGCGGGCGTTGGCGTAGCTGAACAGCAGCACCACGCGCTCGCCCGGCCGGGCCGCCCAGCCGCGGCTGGCCAGCCAGGCGCGGCCGTCGAAGCGGGCACGGCGCGCCAGCAGGCCGGGCTCGCGCAGCAGCCCGGCGGTGCGCGGCGTGAAGCCGGGGAACAGGAACCACTTGGTGATGCCGCAGGGCTGCGGGGAGGGCAGGCCGTGGGCGCGCTCGACCCAGTCCTCGGCGCTGAGGTACTCGAGGTTGATCCACACCGGCGGCGTGGGTCGCGCGGCCATGGCGTCGACGAAGGCCGGCGGCGGATCGCAGCCGAAGGCCTCGATCACGACATCGCCCACCGGGGCCGCCGCATCGCCCGGCCAGGGCTGCACCAGCACCCCCGCGGCGCCGCCGGGCGCCATCCAAGCCAGTGGCGAGGGGTCGTCGATGACCAGGCGCACCGCATGCCCGCGCCCGGCCAGATCGGCGGCCAGCCGCCAGCACACGCCGGCGTCGCCGTGGTTGTCGATGACGCGGCAGAAGAGGTCCCAGCGCAGGGGCGGTTGCGGCACCGGGGGATTATCGAAGGCGTGGAAAATCAGCCGCGATGACGGCCCCGGACCCCTCGACCCACACCGCGCCACCCTCCGACCGCGAGCGCCTGCTGGCCGAGGTGGCCGGCCTGCCCGGCCTGCCCGGCGTGTACCGCTGGATCGATGCCCAGGGCGGCCTGCTGTACGTGGGCAAGGCGCGCAACTTGAAGAAGCGGGTGTCGAGCTACCTGCAGCGCGACCACGACGGCACCCGCATCGGCCAGATGGTGTCGCGCATCGCCCGGCTGGAAACGACGGTGGTGCGCACCGAGGCCGAGGCGCTGCTGCTCGAGAACAACCTCATCAAGACGCTGCAGCCGCGCTTCAACATCCTGTTCCGCGACGACAAGAGCTACCCCTACCTGAAGCTCGTCACGCACCCGTTCCCGCGCATGGCCTACTTCCGCGGCGCGGTCGACCGCAAGCACCGCTACTTCGGGCCCTACCCCAACGCCTGGGCGGTGAAGCAGACCATCCAGCTGATGCAGAAGGCCTTCCGGCTGCGCACCTGCGAAGACACGGTCTACGCCAACCGCAGCAGGCCCTGCCTGCTGTACCAGATCGACCGCTGCAGCGGCCCCTGCGTGGGCCTGGCCAGCGCCGAGGACTACGCGCGCGACGTGCGCGACGCCGAGCGCTTTCTGCTCGGCCAGACGCAGGAGGTGATCGAGGACCTGCAGGCGCAGATGATGGCCTTTGCCGAGTCGCTTGAGTTCGAGCGCGCGGCGGCCTGCCGCAACCGCATCAGCAGCCTGTCGCGCGTGCTGCAGCAGCAGACGGTGGACGCCAGCAGCCTGAACGCCAGCGACCGCGATGTCGACGTGCTCGCCGTCAAGGTGGCCGGCGGCCGCGCCTGCGTGAACCTGGCCATGGTGCGCGGCAGCCGCCACCTGGGCGACCGCGCGCACTTTCCGACGCATGTGCAGGAGGCGGCGGCGCTGAACGCGGCGCTGGCCGAGGCCATCGGCACCAGCGAGATGCCGCCGGAAGACGACGAATACGACATCGGCGCGCCCGAGCGCAGCGTCGAGACCGCGGTGCTCGAGGCCTTCATCGCGCAGCACTACACCGGACAGCCGGTGCCGCCGCTGCTGGTGGTGAGCCACCCGGTCGACAAGGCCCTCATCGAGGCGCTGGCCGACAGCAACGGCACGCGCTTGCGCTGCACCCACCAGCCGCGCGAGCAGCGCCGCGTGTGGCTGGAGATGGCAGCCAAGGGCGCCGAGCTCGCGCTGGCGCGGCTGCTGGCCGAAGAAGGCTCGGCCCAGGCGCGCACGCGGGCGCTGGTGGAGGCGCTCGATCTCGACGTGGCTGACGCCGCGCAGCTGCGCATCGAGTGCTTCGACATCAGCCACACCGCAGGCGAGGCCACGCAGGCCAGCTGCGTGGTCTACGAGGGCCACGCGATGCAGAGCGCGCAGTACCGCCGCTTCAACATCGAGGGCATCACGGGCGGTGACGACTACGCCGCGATGCGCCAGGTGCTGACGCGGCGCTATGCGAAGCTGGCCGAGATGCTGCGCGAAGGCGGCGAGGCGGTGCAGGTGGCTGAGCCCGAGCCCGAGCCTGAGCGCCAACCCGAACCTGCTGCCGACCCGGCCGCCGAAGCCGAGGCCGCCACGCCCCTCCGCGCCAAACCGCGCCGCGCCGCGCAGGCGCGCCTGCCCGACCTGGTGCTCGTCGACGGCGGCCGCGGCCAGGTGAGCATGGCGCGCGGGGTGTTCGAGGAACTGGGCCTCGATGTCGCGCTCATCGTCGGCGTCGAGAAGGGCGAAGGCCGCAAAGTCGGCCTGGAGGAACTGGTGTTCGCCGACGGCCGGGCCAAGGTGCAACTCGGGCATGATTCGGCCGCCTTGATGCTGGTGGCGCAGATCCGAGACGAGGCTCATCGGTTCGCCATCACCGGCATGCGGGCCAAGCGGGCCAGCGTGCGCACGGGCGGCAGCCGGCTCGAAGACATACCGGGCATCGGCCCGCGCAAGCGGGCGCGGCTGCTGCAGCGATTCGGCGGCTTGCGTGGTGTGGCGGGCGCGGCGGTCGAAGAGCTGGCCAGCGTCGAGGGCATCGGACAAGAACTGGCGGAGGAGATTTACCGTGCCTTGCACTGATCGAATCGATCGCCGCGGCGCCTTTGGGGTGCTGGCGGCTCTTGCGGCCGCCACCGCGGGTTGTGTCACCACGCCCGCCGCGCCCGAGCGCAGTGCGGCCCCGACCCGAGCACCTGCCCCGGCTGCGGCGCCCGTGCCTTCGGCCCCGGCTCCCGCGGCCGTGGCGCCTGCGCCATCAGGCGCGGCAGCGCGCCTGGCGCCGCTGGGCCCGGCCACGGTGCTGCCCGCCGCGGCACCCGCGCGCAACTGGAACGACTTCAAGAAGGCCGCCGCGCGCCGCATGGTGCAGGCCAGCCCCCAGGGCAGCTACTTGGGCACGGTGCCGCCGATGCTGTTCGGTATCCCGATACTGGAGATTGAGCTCAACGCCGATGGCAGCGTGCGCGACGTGAGCGTGCTGCGGCCGCCGGCCAACCCCGAGGCGGCCGACACCGTGGCGCTGGCGGTCGAGACCATCCGCCGCGGCGGACCCTATGGCGACGTGTCGCGCCTGCCCAAGCCCTGGAAGTGGACCGAAGTGTTCCTGTTCGACGCCCAGCGCCGCTTCAAGCCTCGTTCGCTCGACTAACCGAGGCCACGCGCCGCCGCATGTTCTTCACCATTCCCACGCTGCTGACCTGGGCCCGCATCGCGGCCATTCCGCTGATCATCGGCGTGTACTGGCTCGACTGGCCCATGGCGACGAAGAACCTCGTCGCCACCTCGATGTTCGTGCTGTTCGCGCTGACCGACTGGCTCGACGGCTATCTGGCCCGCAAGCTCAACCAGACCTCGGCCTTCGGCGCTTTTCTGGACCCGGTGGCCGACAAGATCCTCGTCTGTGCCGCGCTGCTGGTGCTGCTGGAGCAAGACCGCGTCGGCAGCCTGGTGGCGCTCATCATCGTCGGCCGCGAGATCGCCATCAGCGCGCTGCGCGAATGGATGGCGCAGATTGGTGCCACGCGCAGCGTGGCCGTGCACATGCTGGGCAAGCTCAAGACCACGGTGCAGATGATCGCCATCCCGTTTCTGCTGTATGACGGCGGCCTCTTCGGCTTCATCGACACGCGCCTGTGGGGCACCGCGCTCATCTGGTTGGCCGCGGTGCTGACGGTGTGGTCGATGGCCTACTACCTGCGCAAGGCGATCCCCGAGATCCGCGCCCGCGCCAAGTGAGCGTGTCTTGACTGCCGGGTCTGCCGCCGCGGGCGAACACGACGCGCTGCTGCGCGCCATGCCGGTGGTCTTCGTGCTCATCTGGAGCACGGGCTTCGTCGTGGCGCGCTACGGCATGCCGCACGCGCCGCCGCTGGGCTTTCTGGCCTTGCGCTTCGGGCTCAGCGCGCTGTGCTTTGCGCTGTGGATCGCCTGGGCGCACGTGGCCTGGCCGACCAGCCGCTCGCAGTGGCTGCACCTGGGCGTCACGGGAATGCTGCTGCACGCCGGCTACCTGGGCGGCGTCTGGCTGGCCGTGAAGCTGGGTCTGGGGGCCGGACTGGCGGCGCTGATCGTCGGCCTGCAGCCGGTGCTGACGGCGATGTGGATGAGCGGCCAGGGCAGGGCGCACCGCGTGAGCGTGCGCCAGTGGGCGGGCCTGGCGCTCGGCCTGGCCGGGCTGCTGCTGGTGGTGTGGCACAAACTCGGCGTGGGCGAGGCGGCCTGGGTGAACGTGGGCTGCGCGGTGCTCGCGTTGCTGTCCATCACGGCCGGCACGCTGTACCAGAAGCGCTGGGTGCAGCCCTGCGACGTGCGCAGCGCCAACTGCGTGCAGCTGCTGGCGGCGCTGGCGGCCACGCTGCCGCTGGCGGTGGTCGAGGCCTTCACGCCGTTGGGCGGCTGGCGCTGGCACCCGGAGCTGGCCTGGGCCATGGCCTGGAGCGTGCTGGTGCTCACGTTGGGCGGCAGCTCCTTGCTGTACTTGCTGATCCAGCGCGGCGCCGCCACCAAGGTGACGAGCCTGATGTACCTTGTGCCGCCGTGCACCGCGCTGCTGGCCTGGCTGCTGTTCGGCGAGTCGCTCGGCCCCGGCGTGTTGCTGGGCCTGGTGCTCACGGCGGCCGGCGTGGCGCTGGTGGTGCGCTCATCGGCGCCCGCACTGGCCAAGCCCGCGGCGGGTTGAAGCCAGGCTCGCCGCGCTCATGGCCGACACCCTGTTTCCCGGCTTCAGTGCCGAGACACACAGCCCCGCCGGCGTGCCCCTGTTCGTGCGCCGAGGAGGCGAGGGCCCGCCGCTGCTGCTGTTGCACGGCCACCCGCAGACGCACGCGATGTGGCACCGCGTGGCACCAGTGCTCGCGCGGCGCTACACGCTGGTGCTGCCCGATCTGCAGGCGGCCGAGCTGCACGCGCTGATGCAGTCGCTCGGCCACACGCGCTACGGCGTGCTGGCGCACGACCGGGGCGCGCGCGTCGCGCACCGGCTGGCGCTCGACCACCCCGTGGCCGTGACGCGCCTGATGCTGCTCGACGTGGCGCCGACGCTGGCCATGTACGAACAGGCCGGCGACGCCTTCGCACGCGCCTACTGGCACTGGTTCTTCCTGATTCAGCCGCCGCCCTTGCCCGAGCGCCTGATCGAGGCCGACCCCGTGGCCTACCTGCGCGACGTGATGGGCCGCCGCCACGCCGGCCTGGCCGCCTTCGACGCCGCGGCCTGGACCG
>JBIJAP010000143.1:0-8090 GCA_044345715.1 Rubrivivax sp. | reverse complement strand
CACACCAACAGCGCGCCATGGCGCTCATACAGGCCATCCAGCCGTAGTCAGAAAACCAAACCTGAAATCCATCGCAAGTGCTTGATGGATAAAGGAGATCTGGGCCGGCGGCGGTGGAACTTCAGTTATGCCGCGGTGCTGCTGTTCAGCGCCGTGGGCGGGCTGATTCCGGGCACGCTGTTCTCACTGGCGCTGCGCGTGGCGCCGGGCGACCACGCGGTGACCAGCACTGTGGGCTTCATGCAGCAATGGAGCGCCGCCGGGCAGTTTGCCGGGCCGCCGCTGGTGGCAGCGGTGGCTGTGGCGGTGGGGGGATGGCAGTTCACGGGGGTGGCGACGGGGTTGATCGCCTTGATGGGGCTGGCTGCCGTGGCCGGCCTGTCGGCCCGGCTCAAGGGGCGCTGATCAAGCGCGGCCCCTCGGCGGCCCCTCGGGGTCCGGCCCCTCGGGGTCAGGTCTCTCATGTCACTTCGCCTTCAGATCAGAGGCGATGTGAGCCCCGACCCCGCCACCCAAGCCCGCGGCTCGCGCATCGCCGCCTCGAAGCCCTGCACGAACTCGCCCACATGCCGGCCGTCCATCAGCGCATGGTGCGCGTCGATGGCCAGCGGCAGCCGCGCGCGGCCGTCGGCGCCGGTGTCGATGCGGCCGAAGGCGAGCTTGGGGCAGCTGTCGGCGCCGCCTACCTGGCGCGCGTGCGAGAACTGCGTGAAGTGCAGCCAGGGCAGCGTGGTGCAGTGGATCAGCGCGAGGTCGTCGTTCAGCGGCACGAAGCCTTGCTCGCGCGTGCGTGCCGCGGCCAGCGCAGGGGCGCCGGCCGCACAGAAGTCGGCAAAGCACGCCGTGTTCAGCAGCGTGGCAAAGCCGAAGCTGCCGTCGGGCCGCAGCACCGTGGTGCTGGCGTGCGCGGTGTCGTAGAGCCAGGCTTCGCCATCGGCGCCCAGCCGTGCGCGCCAGGGCTCGAGCTGCTGCGCCAGCCGCAGCGCCACGAAGTGCGCGGCCAGCGTGATGCTGCCGAGGCCGGCCTCGCGCAGCGCAGGCTTCAGCGCCGTCACGTCCACGGCCACGCAGACGCTGAAGAAGGGCTGGCTGAAGCGCCGGTAGAACTCAAAGGCGGCGCGGCGTGGCGACTGCGCCACCGGCCAGGGCTTACGGGGTACGGGAAGGGTCTCGGGCATCGTGGCGGGCAGCTTACAGTGGGCCGCAGCAGCCCGCGCCCAGTGTCCGAGTGCACGCTCGACACGCTGGCCGACGACGTGGTGCGCCTGTGCGCCGCGCCCTTGGGAGGCCACTTGGGCGCCCGACGTCGAGCGGTGCCTGCCGCTCTACAACACCCGCCCCGCCGCCGACCCCGAGGCCCGCGAACGCACGCTGATGCGGCCCGACATCCTGTTCCACTGGAGCCGCGCCGAGATGCCGACGCTGAACCTGCGCCCCGGGCTGGCGGGCGTGTGCTGCCCGGTGCTGGTGCTGGCCGGCGAGGAAGACCCGGTGACGCCGGTCGAAGACGCCCGCGAGATCGCCGCGGCGATACCGGCGCCCTGGGGGCAGCTGGTGGTGGTGCCGGATGCGGGGCATGGGGTGTGGCGGGATCAGCCGGCGGCGGGGCTGCAGGCGCTTCGCCTGTTCATCACGGCCTGATACGCGAGGGCGCCAGGGCGCCCGCCCCGGCAGCAGAGGTCAAACCCCTCGCTCGCTCTTCGCCGCCCAATAGAACCACTCGTGCCCCGGCAGCGCGCCCACGTCCGGGAACACGATGACCCCATCGCGCGGTGCGCGCACCTCGGTGCCGTCGGCGCGCAGCGCGATCAGCTCGCCCTCGGCCAGCGCATCGAAGCTGGTCCAGGCCTTGGCGAAGCGGTCGGCGGCGTCGAAGCGGTCGATCACCTCCACCAGGCGCAGGCACTCGAAGGGCCGCTGCGGCGGCTGCAGATCGATGCCCTCGGCCAGGCCCAGCAGCGCCAGCGTCTGGCGGATGGCGTGGTGGGCCACGTCGGGTGCGGCGGGCTCGTCATGCTGGCCGCATTCGAGCGTGACGCCGTAGCCGCCATGTGAGCGCATCCACTCGGTGGTGCCGACGCCGTAGCTCGGGTCTTCGTGCACAGCGCCGGGCGTGAGCCCGCGCGCGCGGCGGCGGGCCACGCCGTCGGCATAAGCCTGCATCCAGCCCTCGACGACGCGGTTGGGGCCCAGGTGCGCCGCCAGCGCGGCCTCGGCCGCGGCGTGGGCAAAGGGCTCCAGCGCACCATCGTTGTCGGCCGGGCCGCGCATCACAAAGGGGCGGCCGGGGCTGCGGAAGCTGTGCAGATCCAGCAGCACCTCGTGCTCGGCCAGCAGCGGGCACAGCACGCGGCCGAGACGGTCTTCATAGTCCTGCGGCGTGGCCGTGGGCATGAGGCGGCGGTTCAGGTTGCGATCGCCCATGCGCCGGCCTTCGCGGTAGGCCAGCGGGTTGCACACGGGCACGAAAGTGACGCTGCCGCGCACGAGGTCGATCTCGCCGCGCTCGATCTCGCCGATGACGCGCTCGATGCCGCGCGTGCCGGCGACCTCGTTGCCGTGCACGGCGCCGGTGACGATGAGCTTCGGCCCCGGCCGAAGGGCGGTGTAGCGGTGCTGGCGCAGGTGGTTGAGCGAACGGGTCGTCATCGCGCTCACTCCTCGCCGCCCCAGAGCATGTGCATCGCGCGCTCGTAGCGCTGCATCACGCCGGCACTCACTTCGGGCGGCAGGTCTAGTGCCGCCTGCTCGGCTCCACCGGCCACGCCGATGCGGTCGAGCCAGTCTCGCAGCGGCTGCTTGTCGAGGGCATGGATGCGGCCCTCGGCCAGCTCGTCGGCCAGCCAGAAGCGGCTGGAGTCGGGCGTCAGCACCTCGTCCATCAGCGTGAGCGTGCCTGCGGCATCGAGCCCGAACTCGAACTTCGTGTCGGCCACGACGAGGCCGCGCGTACGGGCATAGGCCGCCGCGGCCTTGTACAGGCGGATGGCGGTGTCGCGCAACTCGGCGGCACGCGCTGCGCCGATCAGCTGCTCAAGCTGCGCAAACGAGATGTTCTCGTCGTGGTCGCCCACCGCGGCCTTGGTGGCGGGCGTGAAGATGGGTTCGGCCAGCGGCGTGGTCATGCTCAACCCCGGCGGCAGCGGCTGGCCGCAGACGGTGCCGCTCTTGCTGTATTCCTTCCAGCCCGAGCCGGCCACGTAGCCGCGCACCACGGCCTCGCAGGGCAGCGGCTGCAGGCGCTTCACCAGCATGCTGCGGCCGGCCACCAGCGGCAGCTCGTCGGGTTGCACAACGCTCTCGGGTGCCTCGCCGGTGATGTGCGTGGGCACCAGGCCCTCGAGGTGCCTGAACCAGGCCAGCGCCATCTGCGTGAGCAGCGCGCCCTTGCCGGGCACGGGCGCCTTCATCACCACGTCGAAGGCGCTCAGGCGGTCGCTGGCCACCATCAGGATGCGGTCGGTGCCGACGGCGTAGTTGTCGCGCACCTTGCCGCGGGCAAGCAGCGGCAGCGAGTGCAGGGTCGAGGATGCGGGCGGGTTCGGCATGGCGGGGTGTGGTGCTCGAAGGCCGCATTGTCCTCCGCGTCATTGGCCACGGCCCGCCCGCTGCGCCAGCCCTGACAATGCCGCCATGGCCAGCAGAAAAACCACGTCATCTGCCTCCGGTTCCGGCAAAGCGTCGGCGGTGAGCTTCGAGCACAAAGGGGCGGAGGCCGTGATCCGCCCTGAGGTGGGCGTGCAGTCGCGCTTCAAGAAGCGCAAGCCGCCGGCCAAGTACGCCTACGATCCTTCGCTGGCGCCCACGATGCAGTGGGATGCCGGCAATCCGGCGCGTGACAAAGGCGAAGCGCTGATCGCCCGAATCCAGGCAGCGGCAGAGCGATTGGCCGGCCTGCCGGCCACGGCGGAGCCGGCCGAGCGCGAACGGCTGGCTGCTGAGTTACGCGACGCCAGCGCCGCCTTGAAGGCCTTGTCGCGGCCTTTTCTGGAGTGGGCGGGCAAGGCCGAGCGGCTGAGCTTCGAGGTGCCGACGCTGCCGCTGTTCATCCATGAACGGCAGTCCACGCAGGCCATTCTCGAAAGCCTCAAGGGCTTCACCGGTGGGCAGATGGCGCTGGACTTCGGCGGCCACCCCGACCGGGACCTGGCCGAGCAACTGCTGAAGGCCTATGAATACCCTAACGGCTGGTTCAACCGCATGATCCTGGGCGACAGCCTGGTGGTGATGAACTCGCTGTTGCAGTACGAGCACATGGCCGGCCAGGTGCAGATGATCTACATCGACCCGCCGTACGGGGTGAAGTTCGGCAGCAACTTCCAGCCCTTTGTGCGCAAGCGCGACGTGAGTCACGGCGCCGACGAGGACCTGACGCGCGAGCCCGAGATGGTGAAGGCCTACCGCGACACCTGGGAGCTGGGCCTGCATTCCTACCTGACCTACCTGCGCGACCGGCTACTGGTGTCGCGCGACCTGCTTACCGACAGCGGCAGCGTGTTCGTGCAGATCTCGGACGAGAACCTGCATCACGTGCGGGAGGTGATGGATGAGGTGTTTGGGGCGGAGAACTGCGTCAGCGTCATCACGTTCAAGAAGACCACCACGGCATCGGGTGGACTGCTGGCGACAGTCAACGATTTCTTGATCTGGTACGCAAAGGACAAGAGTCGCTTCCGCCCGAACTCTCTGTACCTCGCGAAGGGACTTGAGCCGGACGCGGTATACAAGTACGTTCAATCGGCTGACGGCACAGAAAGGACTCTCAGCGCGTCGGAAGTGGCCTCAGGCCGCATTCCCGAAGGCACTCGTCTCTTTGCGCTGGACAACCTGACAAGTCCGCGGCCAGCGGGCGAGGGTGATCTGAAGTCATTCAAGTTTCGTGGCGCCAACTACAGCGTCACGAAGGGGACCTTCAAGACCGACGCCAAAGGTATGGCGGCCCTTGCCGAAGCGAACCGTCTTGGCATTTCCGGATCAACTTTGCGATACAAGCGCTTTGTTGAAGACTTTCCCGTTAAGCCTATCGACAACGTCTGGACTGACACCAGCACAGGCAGCTTCACTGAGTCGAAGGTCTATGTGGTTCAGACGGGTACAAAGGTCATTGAGCGCTGCATGTTGATGGCGACCAACCCCGGCGACCTCGTCCTCGACCCCACCTGCGGCAGCGGCACCACTGCCTACGTCGCCGAACAATGGGGCCGCCGCTGGATCACCATCGACACCTCGCGCGTCCCGCTCGCCCTGGCCCGCCAGCGCCTGCTGACCGCCTGCTTCGAGTACCAGGAACTGAAGAACCCCGAGCAAGGCCCGGCCGGCGGCTTCGTCTATAAGATGAAGCAGAACCGCAAGGGCGAGCACGTGGGCGGCATCGTGCCGCACGTCACGCTCAAGAGCATCGCCAACGGCGAGCCGCCCGACGTGGAAGTGCTGGTAGACAGGCCCGAGGTGGTGCCCGGCGTCACGCGCGTGACCGGCCCGTTTGTCTTCGAGGCCACCATCCCCACGGCGCAGGGCTTCGAGGACGACACGGGGGCTTCGACAGGCTCAGCCCGAACGACAGGCAGCGATGAGCACAGCGACGAAGGCGCCGACGCCTTCATCGACCGCATGGTCGGCGTGCTGCAGGCCTCGCCGGTGCTGCACCTGCCCGGCAACCAAACGGTGACCTTGGCCCAGGTGCGCCGCCCGGCACGCGCCCTGTGGCTGAGCGCCGAAGCCGTGCGGGCTGAAGGCGAGTCGGTGGCCATCCTCTTCGGGCCCGCGCACGGCAGCGTGACGCGCCGGCTGGTGGAAGAGGCCTGGGGCGAAGCGCAGCTGCCCGGCCGCGGCTACCAGCAGCTGTACGTGATCGGCTTTGCCATCGAGCCCGATGCGCGCCAGCGCATCGATGAGTACTACACCAAGCTGGGCCTGCCCGTGACCTACGTGCAGGCCACGCCCGATGTGCTGATGGGCGACCTGCTGAAGAACATGCGCTCCAGCCAGATCTTCAGCGTCTGCGGCCAGCCCGACGTGACACTGGCGCCTGCTGAGCCGCCCTCAGGCGGCGCTGCCAACGCGCAGTACTGGCAGGTCAAGCTGGAGGGGCTGGATGTGTTCGACCCCGCCACCGACCGCGTGGAGCCGACGCCGGGCCGCGACGTGCCTGCGTGGTTTCTGGACACTGACTACAACGGCCTTGTGTTCAGACCGCGGCAGGCCTTCTTCCCGCTCACTGGCGCGTGGGACAACCTGAAGCGCTCCTTGCGTGCCGAGTTCGACGACAGCGTTTGGGCGCACCTGGCCGGTGACACCAGCGAGCCCTTCATCGGCGGGCCCAACTATCAGATCGCGGTGAAGGTGATCGACCACCGGGGCAACGAGCTGATGGTAGTCAAGCCGCTGACGGCGCCGAAGAAGGCGAAACGCTGAGAGGGCAAACGATGGCGATGATTCGAAAGGTCACGCTGAAGAACTTCAAGCGGTTCGAGGATGTGACGTTCGACCTCGCGGGCCACGTGGTGCTCGCAGGTCCGAACAACACGGGCAAGACAACACTCCTTCAGGCCATCGCGGCCTGGACGCTGGCCTACAGCAAATGGCGTGAGCTGAACGACTTCAATCCCCGCAGAAACGGATACCCCTGGCAAGACCTGGAGCGGCTGGCTTTCTCCGCGGTGTCGCTGCGGTCCTTCGATCTCTTGTGGCACAACCGCCAGCGCAACGAGCCCCTGGAGATCGGTGTCCAGGTCGACGGTGCATCCATGCTCACCATGGAGTTCCGCTTCCGGGCAGCCGGGCAGATGCAGGCGCACCCGAAGTCGGAATGTGGCAGCGAGACCGTTTCGCACCCCGCATATCGGTTGCAGGCGACCTTTGTGCCTGCGATGGCTGGTCTGGCCCGAGAGGAGATGCGGCTGGCTGACCCCGAGGCCATTCGCTACTTGCTAGCTCAGGGAAGACCGGGCGAGGTGCTCAGGAACCTGCTGGTGACCGCGCATCGGGATCAGGAGGCTTGGCGCCTCCTCAACGCGACAGTGCATCGCATGTTCGGGGCATCGTTGCTGCCCCCTGTGCCCGGCGCTCCCCTGGAATGCGAGTTCCAGCAGGCTGCACCAGACCAGGTACCCGTTGCTGGCTTGCCGAGGCTGGACATTGCCAGCGCTGGCAGTGGCTTTCTTCAGGTTCTGCTGGTGCTCTCCTTGATGCTGACGCAGGGAGATCAAGAGGCGCAACAGGTGTTGTTGATCGACGAGCCCGACGCACATCTGCACCTGCTGCTGCAGAAGACCATCTATGACGAGTTGCGCAGCGTGGCGGCGCGACGTGGCGCCCAGCTGCTCGTGGCTACGCATTCCGAGCAGGTCATCGAGTCTGCGGAGCCCAGAGAGCTGTACCTCATGTACGGCAAGCCGCGAAAGGTCTCGGACACCAGCGAGCAAGCGTTGCTGATGCAGTCGCTGGGGGCTCTTTCCCATAGCGACCTGCTGGAAGCGAACGGCGCGGTGGGCGTGCTCTACGCGGAGGACTTCACCGACTTTGCGATCCTTGATGCATTTGCGCGGGTGTTGGGGGACGACGTTGCCTTGCGCCTGCTGACGGTTCAGCTGGTCAGGAAGCGTTCGCGTGCACCCGTGCCGGATGGTTTGGGTGACGTTCAACCGGCCAAGCACTGGGAGATGCTGCAGTTGGTGAACCCGACGTTGCCTGCAGCAGAACTGCTGGATGGCGACTCGAAGAACCACGCCGACGAGTCGATCACAGGCAATGCGACTCGAATGCAACGGCTCCGTTGGCGCTATTACGAAGTGGAGAGCTATCTCCTGCATCCCTCTGCTTGGAAGAGGTTCGTGGAATCGCAGGTTGGTGGTGGGCCAGCAGCAGAAGCGGCACTGGAGGCGGCCTTCGCAGAGATGGATAGGGTGTTCGAAGCAGCGTTTCGCACGCGGCCGCTAGCTCCTTCGGCGCTGGAGGAGCGCGTGCTCAAAACAGAGCCTGTCAGCAAGACGGTGATTCCGGCGATGCTCCAGGCTGCCGGCCTGAACCAGTTTGGGAAGAGTCGGTACTTCGAGATTGCGCAGTGCTTCGAATCGGACGAGGTGCCCCAC